>JAKCCP010000075.1 GCA_021841985.1 Pseudomonadota bacterium
TGGCCTTTCTTTCCTTCCCTCCGGCCCGGTCAGACCGTGAATTGTTCGGCGATGATGCGTTCGGAGAGGGCCTGGTCGGGGTCGAAGAGGACGTGCGTCGCGACGTTGCGGTATTCGCTGACGGCGACGGAGACGACGTTGCGCACCTCGGTGAAGTCGGCGACGGCGGCGACCGGGCGTTTTTCCGCTTCCAGCACCTCGAACACCACTTCCGCGGCCCCCGGCAGCAGGGCGCCGCGCCAGCGCCTTGGGCGGAAGGCGCTGATCGGGGTGAGCGGCAGGAGGTTGGCCGAGAGCGGCACGATCGGGCCGTGGGCGGAGAGATTATAGGCGGTCGAGCCGGCTGGGGTCGAGATCAGCACGCCGTCGCAGATCAATTCCGCGAGCCGCTCGCGTCCGTCGATCGAGATGCGGATTTTCGCCGCCTGGCGGAGCTGGCGGAGCAGCGAGACCTCGTTGAAGGCCAGCGCCTCCTCGGTCGCGCCGGTCATGGTGACGGCGTGCATGCGCAAAGGATAGAGAATGGCGGCCTGGGCGTGGGCGAGGCGGGCGGGGAGATCGTCTTCGGCGTAGGCGTTCATCAGGAACCCGACCGAGCCGCAATTCATGCCATAGACCGGGCGGGGGTGGGTGATCAGGTGGTGCAGGGTTTCGAGCATGAAGCCATCGCCGCCGAGCGAGACGACGAAATCGGCCTGCGCGGGCGGGCAATCGCCATAGCGGGCGGCGAGGCGGGCGCGGCTTTCCTGGGCCAGCCGCGCCGACGAGGCGAGGAAGGCGATGCGGGGCGTGCTCACGCGAGGCGTCGATGCAGGAGGATGGGCATGTCGCTCCGGATGCGGGCGCTTCGGTCGGGCTCGATGCGGGCGGTGGCGAAGCCCGCCCCGTCCGGCGCCATCGCCACCACCTGTCCCCAGGGGTCGGCGATCAGGGAGTGGCCGTAGGTGAAGCGCCCCTCACCACGTTCCTCATGGCGGCCGGAGGTGGCGGCGGCGATGATCCAGCATTGCGTCTCGATGGCGCGGGCGCGGAGCAGAACCTCCCAATGATCTTTCCCGGTTTGCAGCGTGAAGGCGGAGGGGACGAAGATCATCTCCGCCCCCGCGCGGCGGAGCGCGAGATAGAGTTCGGGAAAGCGGACGTCATAGCAAATCGAGAGCCCGGCGGTGAGCGGGCCGAGTGCCGCGGTGACGATCTCCGTGCCATGGCCGTAGGTCGCGCTTTCGCGATAGCCGGTGCCGTCCGGGGTCTGGATGTCGAAGAGGTGGAGTTTGCGGTAGCGGGCGATTTCCGCCCCTTCGCGGTCAAAAACGACGGTGGTGTTGAAAAGCCTTCCTTCCGCCGCCTCGGCGAGCGAGCCGCCATGGACGAAAATCCGATGGCGGCGGGCGAGCGCGCGGAGCGCCTCATAGGCCGCGCCGCCGGTCCGGCCGGGCGCGGGCAGGGCCTCGGCGTTCCGATGCCGCGTCTCGCGCGAGCCCCCGAGCGAGGTCCACATTTCCGGCAGGCTCACGAGATCGGGCCGGTCCTCGGCGACGGCGGCGCCGATCAGGCGCTCGGCGGCGGCGATATTGGCGGCCTTATCGTCGCCGGGATTCATCTGCACCACGCTGATCCGCATCTTGGGCTCCCTGAGCGGCGGCGGTGTGGTCAGCGCGGCCAGTCGAGCCGGGGCTCGGCCCTGGGCTCGGCGCGGGCCGGGCGGCCGGGCGAGGCGAATTGGCCACGCGGCTCGGCGCTGGGTTCGGCGGCGCGGAGCGGCGGCGGCGCGCTCGCCGGGTTCGGTGGCGGCGGGTTATGGGCGGCGCGGGCGGGCGGGATCGGCGGCGCCGACGATGGCGGCGGCTCTCGGCGCGCCGCCGGTCCGGCATAGAGCGAGAACTCCTCCACGCCAGGGCCCCGCGCCGGCTCGGGGAGCCGCAGAGTCAGGCTGCGCAATTCGCCCTGCAACTCGTCGAGCCGCGCTTCCAGCGCATCGAGGCGGGATTTCACGCCGATGACGCTGAACGGCATGAAGAGGAAGGCCAGCCCATAGAGGATGGCCGGCACCAGCAGGGCGATCGGCACCCAGCCGGGCATCCAGTCGGGCAAGGGGAGGACGAAGGACATAAAACAACTCTAAGCCCGATCGCGCCGGCGCGGAAGACCGCTCGCGCGGCGGGCGGCTTGACGGATGGTGGCGCGGCTCGCACATGCGGGCGATGCCGGATGATCCTTTCGTCGCCCCCGAGGAAGTGAGCGCCGCCGCCGCCATCGCCGCGATCGGCGAGGAGTTGGCGGTGTTCGATGACTGGATGGAGCGTTATCACCACATCATCGATCTCGGGCGCAAGCTGCCGCCCTTCCCCTTTTCCTGGCAGGACGAGGGGCATCGCGTCCAGGGCTGCCAGAGCAAGGTGTGGCTGGCGGCGGAGATGCGGGCGGGGCGGCTTTTTCTTGCCGGCGCTTCGGATGCGGCGATCGTTGCCGGGCTCGTTGCGTTGCTGCTCCGCGTCTATTCCGGGCGGATGCCGGCGGAAATCCTCGCGACCGGCGCCGATTTTCTCCAGGAATGGGGGCTGATCGGGGCGCTTTCGACCAATCGCGGCAATGGTGTCGCGGCGATGGCGCGGCGGATCCGGGCGCTATCAGCACCTGAAGGTTAAAAAGTAACTTCTTTTGACT
>JAKCCP010000125.1 GCA_021841985.1 Pseudomonadota bacterium
ATTGATTGACGCGCCGACGCATTCCGGGCAATTTCCCGCGGAACGACACGCACAAGCGACATCAGAAGAAAGACCCCGGGGAAAACATGCTGCTGCGCTCGTCCTTGCTGCGCGCCGCTCTGCTCCTGCCGGTGGCCATCGGTCTGGTCGGGTGCAATACCTGGTGGTACCAAACCCCCTCCGATTATCCGGTGTTCTTCAGCCCCGGCTCGGCGGCGCTGAGCGAGACCGCGAAAGCGGTTATCCAGGTCGCGGCGGATTACGCCAGGCAGCATACGCGCCAAAACGTGGTGGTGAACGGCTATACCGACATCTCGGGTAGCCCCGCCGCCAATGCCACGCTCTCCGCCGACCGCGCCAAGGCGGTCACCGAGCAGCTCGTGACCGATGGCGTCGCCCGTGAGCGGATCCACTACAACGCCAACGGCCCCAGCGATGCCTTGCTCAGCGGCCAGGCCGATCGCCGCGTAGACATCACCATCGGCGGCTGAGACGCGCCGCTCGGTCAGAAAAACGCTTTAAAATCAATGTTTTTAGGCTATATTTTGGGAAATCGTCAGGCCTGCCCCACCCGGCACTCCTCGTCGAACACGCGGTTGACGAGCCGGATCAGACGCTCCGCGGTGGCGGAATAGCCGGCCCGATCGGCGTCCTGGGCCAGGGTGATCAGCCGGTCGGCGATCAGCAGCGGGCTCAGTTTCCCAGCGGAAGCAGAAGCGGGAACGGCAGCGGTCAGGTTAAGCATCGGAATTTTCCCCTCTCTAGCGATCGAGGCGTTTCCCCGACCCTCACCGGAATTGTCAAGTAAACTCCTTTTCCAATCGTTAACGGCAGGAAAAATTCTGCAAAACGAAGACCCGCAAGGCCGAGGCCAAAGCCCGTTCGGAACCCGGCTCAGACCCTCGGGCGGCATCGATCTCGGCCACCAGCGCCGCGAGCGGCACCCCCCGCGCCGCGGCGCAGGCGGCGAGAGCGGCCCAGAATTCCGCCTCCAAGGCGATGGAAGTGCGGTGCCCGGCGAGGGTGATGCTGCGTTTGACGAGGCCGCTCATGCCGCAAGCCGCGCCAGCGCCCAGGAAGCCGCCTCCGCAACCACCGGATCAGACGCCGCCCGGTGCCCCGCCGCCGCCGCCGCGAGGCCGATATCGCCCGAATTACCAATGGCATAAAGCACGTTTCTGAGAAATCTGTTCCATCCGATCCGCTTGATCGGCGAGCCGCTGAAATGGCGACGGAACCCGGCTTCACCGAGCCCGGCGAGATCGGCGAGAGAAGGCGCGATCAAATCCGCCCGCGCCGCGAGCTTGGCCTCCCGCCCGGCCACGGCGAAGCGGTTCCACGGACAGACGGCGAGGCAATCGTCGCAGCCATAGATGCGGTTGCCCATCGCCGCGCGAAACCGCTCCGGGATCGGGCCGGCGTGCTCGATGGTGAGGTAGGAAAGACAGCGCCTGGCATCGAGCCGATAAGGGGCGGGGAAAGCGTCGGTCGGGCAGGCATCGAGGCAGCGCCGGCAGCGCCCGCAGCGATCGGCGTGCGGCGCCGCCGGCGCGAGCGCGAGCGTGGTATAGATCTCCCCGAGCAGCAGCCAGGAGCCGAAGCGGCGCGAGACGAGATTGCTGTGCTTGCCCTGCCAGCCGAGCCCGGCCCGCGCCGCCAGCGGCTTTTCCATCACCGGCGCGGTATCGACGAACACTTTGACCTCCGCCCCGAAGCGCGAGACGATGAATTGCGCGAGATGCTTGAGCCGCCCCTTGATCAGATCGTGATAGTCCCGATTGCGGGCATAGACCGAAATATTGCCGCGCGCGCGCCGCGCCAGGGTCGCGAGCGCGTCCCCCTCCGGCGCGTAATTGAGGGCGAGCGCGATGACGCTCCGCGCCGCCGGCCAGAGCGCGCGCGGGGCGGCGCGTTCGCCCGCGCGTGCGGCGAGCCAGCCCATCTCGCCGTGAAACCCTGCCGCGAGGAACGCCGCGAGCCGGTCGGCGCTCGCCGCATCCGGATCGGCCGTGGCGAACCCCACGGCGTCGAAGCCGAGCGCCAGCGCCTTGGCGCGGATCGCCTCAGCCGCGTCCACGATAGGGCTCGACGCCCTGGGGCGGGAGAAAAATCCCCTCGGGCGGCGCGCCGCTCTGCCAGAAGACGTCGATCGGCAAGCCGCCGCGCGGATACCAGTAGCCGCCGATGCGCAGCCAGCGCGGCGCGATGGCGTCGGCGACGCGGCCGGCGATCGAAAGCGTGCAATCCTCGTGAAAAGCGCCGTGATTGCGGAACGCGCCGAGAAAAAGCTTCAGCGATTTGCTTTCCACGATCCACGCCTCGGGAATGTACTCCAGCACGATATGGGCGAAATCGGGCTGGCCGGTGATCGGGCAGAGCGAGGTGAATTCCGGGCAGGTGAAGCGGACGACATAGGCGCGCCCGGGATGCGGGTTGGCGACCCGCTCCAGGACCGCCGCCTCGGGGTTCGCAGGAAGCGGGGTCGGCGCGCCGAGCTGGCTGAGGCCGGCGACAGCGGCAGGCGTGGGGTCACTCATCGTCTTTCTCCCTCGGCCCCATCTCCCTCGGCCGCATCTCCCTCGGCCCAGCCGGCGCGGATCGTATCGGCCGCCGCGCCCAGCCGTCCGGCCAGGATCGCGGCCCGCAGGCTGCGC
>JAKCCP010000238.1 GCA_021841985.1 Pseudomonadota bacterium
CCGATCTTTCTGGGCAAAGGTTGCCGGATCGGATTCCGGATCTTCCACCACCGGCACGAGCTTCTTGCCATGCACGCCGCCGGCGGCATTGATTTCGTCGATTGCCATCAGCGTCGCGTGATTGAGCGACGTTTCGATGATCGCCGTGGTGCCGGTCAGCGAATACAAGATGCCGATTTTGATCTCGCCGCCGGCCGCGTAGGCCATATCAGCCGACTTGATCCAGATATGCGGAAAACCCGCCGCGCCGGCTGCTCCCAGCCCCATCGCTCCTTTCAGAAGCGACCGCCTGTTCATGCTCATGCCTTTTCCCCGTTGTTGGAACAAAAAAAACCCCTCTGCCGCGACCATGAATGGTCGTCGCAGAGGGGCGCTGCTGCCCTGATTTCGGTTTTTGGCGGCGCTGTTGCCACCCGACGCCGGAGCGTCGCTAGATCATCTCATTAGCCCATGAGATCGTCGGCGTCAACGATGGCCACCGCGATGGCACCCACCGATACCCGGCGTTGCATGGCCTGCCGGCGAAGGAAGCCATAGGCTTCATCCTCATCGATCTTGCGCGTATTCATCAGGATGGTTTTTGCCCGCTCGACGCTGCGCATGGTCCGCAATGTGACGTCCAGCTTCTCCAACCGGCTGCGCAGACGCCGCTCATAGGTAAAGCGTGAACGGGCGAGCACCAAGCTCGACAGCACCGCAGACGTTGTGAACGGGCGGTGCAGCACGGCCTCAGGCGCGGTTTTGCGCAAAAGATCGAGATCGACCGTCATGCCCGGCGCCAGCAAAACGACCAGCGCGGCTTTCGGTTCGCCCGGCAGCCAGGGAAGGCGCGACGGCAGATCCGGCAGAAAATCACAAAAAATCACATCCGTGTCGGCCGGTAGCATCTCCGGCACCGGCCAGATGTATTTTATATGGTTGCGGGTGCGTTGCAGGTCGCGCAGCAGCGCATCACTGGAGCTGTCTCGCGCGGTGGCCACCACGATGTCGATATTGACCATCTCGTTGGGCAAGGATTTGTCGCCGCTGCTCATGCCGATCAACTAGGAAGCGAGCAGAAACGGATCCGCCGTGACCGGCGAAATCGATTGCTCGACCAGATCGAATTGGCCGCCCCGGTTCGCCCGGCCGATGCGTGTCCAGAGGTCGGTGTGGTGGCTGGCGGCGTTGATCGTCACCCTGCCCTGCGGCGCCTCGAAATCGGCGCCCAGCACCATCGGGCGAAGAATTTCCGGATCCGTCGAGTTGGTTGCGGCGAGCGCTTTGGCAAAAATGTGCATCTGAAAATAGGCTGCTTCGGCACACATGTTCGTCGGCTGATCATCGCCATAACGCCGCTTATATTTCTGGACAAACATTTCGTTGCTGTCGCCTGGAAGATTTTGAAAATAGGGGGCGGCGGTCACATGATGTTCGCCGACATCGAAGCCCATCGCGGAAATTTCCGTCTCTGTCGTGGTGAGACTTGCGATCGGCATCACCTTGGGATTGAACCCGGCATCGGCATAGCTCTGATAAAGATACGTGGTGGCATCGCCGACGACGGTCGAAAATATCACGTCGGGCTGCAAATCCTTGACCTCGCGCATCACCGGGCGGAAATCGTGGCGCTGCGCCCGGAGGCTGAGATAGGTTTCGCCGACCACCTTGCCGCCATGCCGGCGCACGACCTCGCGCATGATCCGATTTGATTCGCGCGGATAGATATAATCGGAGCCGATGAAAAAGAATCGATTGCCAAAATTCTGCATCAGGTAGCGGCAAAGCTTGACGCTGTTCTGGTTGGGCGCGGCGCCGGTGTAGATGACGTTCGGAGAGAGTTCAAATCCCTCGTAGATGGTTGGGTACCAGAGCAGACCGTTCAACCGCTCCACCACCGGCAGCACCGCTTTGCGGCTGCTCGACGTGTAGCAGCCGAAGATCATCGTGACATTGTCCGAGACCATCAATTTTTTGGCGTAGCGCCCGCAAGACGCGGGATCCGACGCCGGATCATAGAGAATGGGCAGGATCTCTCGCCCATTCACGCCGCCTTGGCCATTGATCTCGTCAATCGCGAGCAATGTTCCACGAAGCTGCGTCTCTTCGATCAGCGCCATATAGCCAGTATACGAAAAAAGCACTCCCACGCGCCACGGCGCATCGGCGCTGGACCGTCTCCGTGCGCTAAGCATGACACCTCCTGCGTGCAGCCATTGCTCACGCCGAGTGCTTGGCTTCCCCTTTTGATGGAGCTTATAACGCTCCACCACAGTCTCAAACTAATTGAGTGAAAAACACCTGTCAAGGTGGCAATGCCCGCCACGACAACGGCGTTCTCGAGACCGTGACCCTATCCGAGAGCAGCGGCCGGCACACACCGCAGACGGATACGCATCGTCGCGGCGGCAAATCATTTTTCGTCTTTCTCGAAGGCGTCAAGGCGGCCCTGACCGCCGATGCCGCGTTCGCCGGCGGCTAGTATAGGAGCAAGCCGGAAACCGGCCTTCGCGCCATGGCGCGGGTCTATGCCGGCTGGGGCTTTTCGCAGGCCTTCTACCGCCAGCAGCTCGACATCAGGACGCTCGGCTATTCATCGCTCGAAGATTTTCTCGTCGCGTTCTGGGAAGGATTCTTCCTACCCAAGGATGCGAATAATCTGCTCACCA
>JAKCCP010000171.1 GCA_021841985.1 Pseudomonadota bacterium
CGGCGCACCCGCGGCGACGGCGCGGGCGACCGCGGCATGGAGGCGGGCGGTGCGGGCGAGATCGGCGACCTCGCGGTAATGCATGTACCAGAACCGCCGCGAAAGCCCGTTCATCAGCGTCATCGCGCCGCTGGCGAACTCGTTTTGCGCGCTCTCCAGAAGCAGGAGGTTGAAGGCGCGGTCCAAGCGCATGAAAGCGGTATCGTCGTTGCCGGCGGCGGCCGCTTCCATGCCGGCGGCGATCTCGGCGAAGCGCGCGCGCTGGGCCGGGCTCGCCGCGGTTGCGGCGGTGCGGGCGAGCAGGCGCTCGATCTCGCGGCGAACGGCGAGGAGCCGCAATTGCCGGGCGATGTCGATTTCGGTGACGACGATGCCCCGGCGCGGCAGCACCCGGACCAGCCCTTCGCGCGCGAGACGCTGCAACGCCTCGCGCACCGGCGTGCGGCCAAGCCCGCAACGCTGGCTGAGAACCGCCTCCGACACCGTGGCGCCGGGCGCGAGGCGCAGCATCGCGATGTCCTCCTCGAGGATGCGCCAGGCGCGCTCGGTCAGCGAGCACGCGCCGTCCGCGGCGGGGCCAGGCTCGGCGAAGGGGGGCGCGTCGGTCGCCACGCCCAAACCCTCAGAACCCGAACATATGATCGAGCGAGAACCCGCCGGCCGCGTCCATCAGGCCGTGATAGCCGAACAGACGGCAGGTGGTGTCGCGCACCAGGACATAGCCCCGTGCCCCGGCGCGGGCGAGGCGATCCGGGCCGAACACGTCGCGCGGGCGGATCAGCGCCGAGCCCGAGCAGGCGATGGCGAGCGGCGTCTCCGCGATCACCGCGCCCCCTTCGTCATGAAGCAGCAAGCTCGTCGTCGAATGCGGGTGCCACGGCGCCGAGGCGGGGTAGATGAGAGAGGTGAAGCTCTGCCGCCCGCCTTCGCCCCCACCTTCGCCCCCGCCGAGGCGCAGGAACAGCCGCGTCGAAAGCCCCGGCGGCTTGCCGTTATAGGATTGCGGCTCGTCGCGGTAGGTCATGAGGGTATTGAAAATATGACCGCCGAAGCTCGATTCCGCCTCATGTCCATTCTCGCGATCGGCATAGCGGAACAGCGCGTGCAGCCAGCCATCGCCGTCGCCGCCGGCACGGAAATCATAGACCAGCTCGCCATGGCCGCCCTCGGGCAGGGCATCCGGGGCGAGAATGGTGTCGAGATCGAGGGCGAGATCGTGATCGCGCGCGAGACAACCAAGGAAATGGCTGCCGGCGGGATGCCCCTCGGGGTCGAAGAGATCGAGGCGGAGCGGCAGCGTGGTCGCCGTCGTCGCCATCGGCGTCGGCTGCACGAGGGTCGCGAAGCGCCGCCGCGGCAGGATCGGAAACGGCAGCAGAAAGCCGCGCCCGAGCGGGGTGGGCAGCGCATGGAGCGCGGGGTCGGGGGCGAGATCGGCGCGCTCGACATTGACATGCGCGATCCGCGTGCGCCCGCCGCGCACCCCCTCATAGCGCGGCCGCACGACATGGCGCCCGGCGCGCAGCTCGATCTGCGCCGGCCAGTGAACGCCGGGCAGCAGCGCCGCGACATCGAGCGCCTCGGTCGCGAACGGCGCGATCGGGCGGGGAAACGCCACCGGCCGCTCCGCCCCCATGCGGTCGAGGGCGATCGCGCCGGCCGGAATGGCGACGGCGTGGCTGTTCTGCACCCAGAGGATCACCCGCTCATCGGCGCGCGGCGCCGGCAGGCCGGCATAGCGCTCCGAGGGCCAGGCATTGGCGTCATGGGTGCAGGAGAGACTGCGGCCGTCGCCAGCGGCTTCCGTGGGGAAGGTATCGAGCGCGTATTTGACCACGTCATGCCCGGTGGCGCCGATGACGTGGAGGAAAAGCTGGCCGGTGAAGGGGGGCAGCCCGAAGCGGGCGCGAATGGCGCGGCTGTCGAGCGCGAAGCCGCCCGGGCCCGAAGGCAGGGCCTCTTCCCAGGTGGCGAGCACGCTGCCATCGGCGGCGAACAGGCGGAGCCACAGCCGGACCGCGCCGGCGCCGTAGCCGGCCCAGTAATTGGCCGAGACGAGCCGCGTCGAAAGCCCGTCCTGGTCGCGGAAAAAGGCGAAGTTGGTCGCGAAATTGCGCCGCTCGGCATAGCGCCCGGGAACCGTCAGCATCTCGCGCGGCAGGCGGATGGCGTCGAGCGAGAGGCATTCCGCGCCGGCCGGGAGAAAGGGCGTGAGGCGGGCGATGAGGCGGTCGGCGTCGAAGGCCGCGATCAGCAGCGTGCGCGCGGCGCTTTGCGGCAGATCGGTGAGCGGGCGGGCGGGCAGCCCGGCGATCTCGTGCCCGATCGCCCGCGCGTCCTCGACATACACCTCGCCGATCGGCGGCGGATCGGGGGCCAGCGCGAGCAGCGCCGGGGCGATCCCGTCGGGGTCGAACAAAGCGATCGGCGAGCGGTCGCGGAGCCGCGTCGCGAGCGCGCCGAGGGCCGCCGCGGCGAGCGGATGCGAGAGCGCCTTGTAAAGCACGTTGCCGCCTTGGCGCTGGTCGAAGGTCTCGATCGCGAGCATCACAGCCTCTCAGTTTACAGGAAAGAAAAACCTTCTTTTGACTTCCGAAAAAGACGCAAAAAAGATTTTTCCCCGTTTCCCGCGGAGGGATAAT
>JAKCCP010000276.1 GCA_021841985.1 Pseudomonadota bacterium
GAAATCGGCGCGATGCGCGCGGCGGCGCCGGCTTCGGCTAGCGGGATATCCATCTCACCCCTCCTCGATCAAGACCGGCGAAACCCGGCGCCCCCGCTGATCGTCCGGGTCTGACAGACCCGGACCGACAGGCGGGCGGCCCGACTCCGGTAGTGGACGAGTATAAGGTTTTCTCGCGGGAAGGGCGAGAGCGGCCTAAGGCGCGCGGGCGACGATGACCGCTTCCCGGCCATCGGCGAAGAGATGCGTCTCCGCGTTCCGGAAGCCGGAGGCGAGCAAGGCGGCGGTGATTTCCTCGGCGCCGAGCAGGTGATTGCCCTGGACATGCTCGGTGAGATTCTGAAACGCGAGGCGCGCCCCGCCCGGCTGGCGCAGCATCGCGCGCGGCCCCGGCCAGTTCGGCTCCCAGATCACCACCGCGCCGCCGGGCTTGATCTGGCCGCGAAGGCGGTCGAGGAAGCGGGCTATACCCCCCTCCCAGACATGGTGCAGCGCCCGGTTCATGGCGATCAGATCGGCGGGCTCGGGCAAGGCGAGAGCATGCGCGTCACCGACCGCGAAGGTGAGCCGCGCGCCGAGCCCCGCCGCCCGCGCCATGGCCGTCGCCTGCGCGATGTTTTCGGCGAATCCGTCGATCCCGTGGCCGCGGAGATGCGGATAGCGCCGCGCGAGCCCCCGCAGATACCAGCCATTGCCGCAGCCGAGATCGACGGCGAGCCCGCCAAGCCGGTCGATCTCGCCGAAGACCGGGATGGCCGGGCTGATGGTGGTCTCGAAAACCGGGGCGTAGCTCGCTTCCAGCATCGGCCCGAACCACGGCAGGAGGGTCTCGCGCTCGGCCAGAACCTGCTCGCCAGGCCGCGCCCCGCTCGCCATCAAGCCCGCCGCGCGCTCGGCCATGTGCGCCGAGATCATCGTCTGCACCGCGATCGGCATCAGGCTTTCGGGCGCTTGTGGGCGCATCGCCTCGCCGATCGCGCTCAGGCGGAAACGCTCGCCATCGGCCTCCTCGAGATAGCCGGTGGCATAGGCGGCATCGCACCAGCGGCGGACATAGCCGGCATCCATCCCGGCGGCCGCGGCCAGCGCCGCGCTATCGGCGGCGCCGAGGCCGGCGAGGGTCTCGAAGAGCCGGTTCACGACCCCGATATAGCCGAGATAGAGGACCATCGCGCCTTGCGCCTGGGCGTGGAAACGCGCCTTGAGATCTGCCGTCGTGGTCATGAGGGGCTCCCGTTGCCGCCATTTCGCGTGCCCGAGGGATAGCGCCGGCTTCGCTTCCGGCGCAACCCGGCGCGGCTCGAACCGAGGATTGCGCCCGAAGGGGACATCTGCCAAGACTGCGCGGGCGGATCTCACAATTTCGCGAGGCCGCGGGGGGCGCGAGGATGCGCCAAACCGGGAGGGACGCGCGATGCGCGCGGCGCTGACGCCCGCCGAGGCCACGCCCCTGATCGGCGGGGTCGCGGCTGGGCGCGTGGTGCTGCTCTTCGGCCTGCCGCGTTCGGGCACCACCTGGCTTGCCAAGGTTTTCGACAGCCACCCCGATGTTCTCTATCGTCACGAGCCGGATACGGTGTGGCGCGGCCGCCATTTGCCGGTTTGGCCGCCCGCCATGCCCTCGGCGGCGGCGCTGGCCGAGGCGCGGGTCTATCTCGATCAGCTTTTGACGACGCGGACGCTGAAAACCATGGGCTCGCGGCCGATCTTTCCGAAGGCCTATCGCGGCGCCGTGGCCGAGCGGGTTCGCGCCGCGCTGATCCAGGTGGTGCGGCTCGCGGAGCGGTTGGGCGGCCCGCGTCTCGCCGTCCCGAGTCTCGCCCGCCACGTCACCATCCCCGATTGGGTCGCGGCCGGGGCGTGGGGGCGGATCACCGTGGTTCTCAAATCGGTCAGCTCGCCGACCCGGCTCGGGCTTTTCGCCCAGGCGCTGCCAGGCTGTCGGGTGATCTACACCCTCCGCCACCCGTGCGGGCAGGTGGCGTCGATGCGCCGTGGCGAGCGGCTCGGCCTGTTCGAGCACGCGCTCGATCTCGACTGGCTGCTCGCCGGGCCGGAGGCCAAGGCGCACGGGCTCGATCCCGCCGATTTCGCGCGCTGGCCGCTGCTGGAGCGGCTCGCCTGGCAATGGGTGCTTCTGAACGAGCGGGCGCTCGCCGATCTCGCGCATCACCCGGCGACGCGCATCGTGCGCCACGCCGATCTCGCGCTTGCGCCGCTGGCGAAGGCGGGCGAGCTTCTCGCCTTCGCCGGGCTCTCCGTGCCGCCCGCAACCGCCGCCTTCATCCGCCGCAGCACCGAGCACGTCGGCGCCACGGGCTATTATCGGGTGTTCCGCGATGCCGCGGCCGAGATCGACAAATGGCGGAGCGAACTGAGCGCGGAGGAGCAGGCGCGCATCTGGGCGGTGGCACGGCGCTCCCATCTCGCCGCGCTCTGGCCGGAGATGGCGGAAGTGTGATGGCCGTGGGGCAGGGCCTTTCCCGGCGGCATCAGTTCACGAAGATATCTCCCTCCGTCACGCCGTGGCCGGCGCCTCATGTTTGGGTGGGCGCCGTTCCGCCCACGGGGCGGCGCGCTCGAAGGCGCGCGACATCTGCAAAACGCCGAGGTCATCGAAACGTTGCCCGACG
>JAKCCP010000101.1 GCA_021841985.1 Pseudomonadota bacterium
CCCGAGATAATCGGCGATCTCCACCCGCCGCATCGGCAGCGAGAGGACCGCCCCCTGCGGGTTGCCGGCGATGGCGCTCGCTTGCGGCGCCAGCATGTTGAGAAACATCAGCAAACGCTGGCGCGCTTCGCGACGCGCGAGCATGATTTCGTGGCGCTGGGTCTGGCGGAGATCATGGCAAGCCTTGCTAAGAAACGCCAAATTGAGCGCCGGGTCGCGCTCGAGAAGCTTCTCCAACGCCGCGATCGGCAGGCGATAGGCGGTGACCGTGTTCACCGCCTCGGCGGTGTTGAGATAACGATAGTCCTCATAAAGACCGACCAGATCGCCGGGGAACAGGAAGGCGAGGACATGGCGCTTGCCGTCCTCGGTCAAACGATAGGTTTTCACCAAGCCTTCGGTGATGTTGAAAATGGCCGAGATTTTTTCTCCCTCGGCCTGCAGGATGGCGCCGCGCGGAAAGCGCGTGAGGGTGCCGATGGTGGCCAACTCATCGCGCCCGGCGGCATCCAGCAGCGCGACCCGGCCACCTCCCGCGCCGCCGCGCAGGCTGACACCCTGCAATATCGGTCGCCCGGCCTGCTGCGCCGCTGGCTGATGATCCTTCATGAATACGATTTTTGCCATGCTGCGACGCTAAAGGCCAGCCGCGCCGCCGCGCCATGATCCAGGTCAAGAGAGCGGCTATGTTTGATGCAAAATCTGATTGAGGAAATTCCGCAGCCGCTCCGATCGCGGGCGATCGAAAATCTCCGCGGGTGCGCCGCTCTCGACGATCTCGCCCTGGTCCATGAACAGGATGCGGTCGGCAACCCGGCGGGCAAACCCCATTTCATGGGTGACGCACAGCATGGTCATGCCACTTTCGGCGAGTTCGATCATGACGTCGAGCACTTCGCGAACCATTTCGGGATCGAGCGCCGAGGTCGGCTCATCGAACAGCATGATTTTCGGCTGCATGCAGAGCGCGCGGGCGATGGCGACGCGCTGCTGCTGGCCGCCGGAGAGCTGGGGCGGGTATTTGCGCGCCTGTTCGGGAATGCGCACGCGCGTCAGATACTCCATGGCGCGGGCTTCGGCGTCAGCGCGCGCGAGGCCCCGCACGCGGATCGGCGCCAGCGTGCAATTGTCGAGAACGCTGAGATGGGGGAAGAGGTTGAAGGACTGAAAGACCATGCCGACCTCGCGCCGGATCAGCGCGAGCGCCCGGGGCTCGTCGGAAATCTCGGTCCCTTCGACGAGGATACGGCCTTTTTCATGGTGTTCGAGACGGTTGATGCAGCGGATCATGGTCGATTTGCCCGAGCCCGAGGGGCCGCAGATGACGATCCGCTCGCCCGCCGCGACACTGAGCGAGAGGCCGCGCAGCACATGCACGCGGCCGTACCATTTATGCACATCCTCCAAGACGATGGCGGGTGTTTGGGGGGCGGACGCGGAAGGGTTGCTCATGCCGGCTCCTCGATGTCTCGATGCGGCGCGGCGAGGCGGCGCTCAAGGGTGCGGCTGATCTGCGCCATGGTGAAGCAAAAGGCGAAATAGATCGCGGCGAGCAGCAGATAGACCTCGTTGCCGAAACCCTGCCAGGCCGGCTCGAGCGTCGCGGTGCGCCCGGTGGTCATCAGATCGAAAATGCCGATGATCAGAACCAGAGAGGTATCCTTGAAGAATCCGATGAAGGTGTTGACCAGCATCGGAATGACGTGGCGGAGCGCCTGCGGCAGCACGATCAGACGGGTCTTTTGCCAATAAGAGAGCCCGAGCGCCGCGGCGGCCTCGTATTGGCCGAGCGGCAGGGCGCTAAGGCCGGCGCGCACCACCTCGGCGAGATAGGCGCCGGCGAAGAGGACGAAGGCGAGCTGGGCGCGGAGCAGCTTGTCGATGTCCCACCCGGTCGGTAAAAACAGCGGCAGCATCACGCTCGCCATGAAGAGAAGGCTGATCAGCGGGACGCCGCGGATCAGCTCGACATAGGCGATCGCAAGCATGCGGATCACCGGCAGCCCCTCGGCGCGGCGCGCGAGCGCGACCAGAATGGCGAGCGGAAACGCCGCCGCGAGGCCGAAGGTCGCGAGAATGAGCGTGATCGGCAGCCCGCCCCACTGATCGGCGGCAACGAAAGAAAGCCCGAATACGCCGCCCCACATCAAGACGCCGACTGCGGCCAGAACGGCGATCCAAAGCAAGATCAGCGACGGTCGCCAGAACCTCGGCGCGATGGAAAGCCCGAACAACGTGACGAAACAGAGAACCGCGAGCGCCGGGCGCCATTGCGCGTCATAAGGATAAAAACCGAACAGGATGAAGCGGAATTTCTCGCCGATCACCGCCCAGCAGGCGCCGTGCCCGATCGCAGCCCGGCAGAGATCGGTATCCGGCGCTTGGGCGGCGTTTTCCGGCAGGCGCCAGACCGCGTGCAGCACCGCCCAGGAGAAAAAATGCCAGGCGATATCGGCAAGAATGAGCGCCAGCACGAGCGTGACCAGCGGCGAGATCAGACGGCGTGCGATCCGATAAGGGGGATGGACCGCCATCAGCGTGTCCGCCGCGCGATCCGCGCGTTATAGAGATTCATCGCGAGGCTGATCGCGAGGCTGATGGTGAGATAGACCGCCATGATCAGGCCGATCCCCTCGATCGCCTGACCGGTCTGGTTGAGGGCGGTATCGGCGATCGAGACCAGATCCTGATAGCCGATGGCGACCGCGAGCGAGGAATTCTTGACGAGATTGAGATATTGGCTGGTCATCGGCGGAATGATGAGACGAAGCGCCTGCGGCAATACGATCAGGCGCAGCGCCGCCGCGCGCGAGAGCCCGAGCGCGGCGCCCGCCTCCCATTGGCCGCGGGCGACGGAAATCAGGCCACCGCGAACGATTTCGGCGACATAGCTCGCGGTATAGAGGACGAGGCCGGTGGTGAGCGCCGCGTATTCCGGGCTGATCGTCATGCCGCCCTGGAAATTGAACCCGCGCAGGGCCGGCCACGCGATGATGATCGTCGGGCGGGTTACGGCGAAGACCAGAGCGGGGAACAGCGGGATCGGAAGAAAGGCCGCGAGCCTTCGCGCGCGATGCGGGCTGAGCGCCGTTGCGCGCGCGAGCACGATGGCGAGCGCGATCCCGGCGAGCGCCGCGAACAAAATCCAGCCGAATCCGCTTTGCCAGGCGAGGGCGGGAAAGCGCATGCCGCGATTGGAGAGGAACACCCCGGCGAGCGGTCGGAAGGATTGCCGTGGCGCCGGCAAGGTCTGAAAAACGCCATACCAGAACAGCAATTGCAGCAACAGCGGCAGGTCGCGCAACACTTCGACATAGACCGCCGCGAGCCGCGCGAGCAGCGGGATCGGTGAGATCCGCGCGATCCCGATCAGGGTGCCGAGCAGGGTCGCGAGCAGACAGCCGGGGATCGCCACTTTCAGGGTGTTGAGAATGCCGATGAGGAAGGCGCGGCCATAGCTGCTGACCGATGGTGTGTATGAGAGAAGGGATTCGCCGATCGGAATCGGCGCCGCCTCGCGGAGAAAGCCGAACCCGGTCGCGATGTGGCGAGCGGCGAGATGCTGGCTCGCGTTTTTCGTGAACATGACGATGATCAGCGCGACCGCCGCCAGCGCCAGCGCCTGCCATCCCAGCGCCTGCCAACGGAATGATGGCGAGCGGAACGGCGGCCGGATCATCTTCGTTCAGCGAATCGGTGGCGCGAACAGCAACCCGCCGCGATTCCAGAGCCCGTTGAGCCCGCGCGGCAGACCGAGCGGCGCCATCGTGCGGTTCCAGACTTCACCGGTATTGCCGACCTGCTTCAAAACATAGAAGGCCCATTTGTCATCGAGGCCGAGCGCCTTGCCGAGACCGCCTTCGAGCCCGAGCAGGCGGCGGATATCGGGATTGGTGGTATTGGCGAAACTATCGATATTGCGGCTGGAGACGCCGTATTCCTCGCCGGTGATTTGCGCGAACGACACCCAGCGCACGATGTCGAACCATTTGTCATCGCCCTTGCGCACCATCGGGCCGAGCGGTTCCTTGCTGATCAGCTCGGGTAGAAGCAGGAAATCCTCGGCGTGCGCGCCCTGGGTGAAGCGGAACCCGGCGAGCGCCGAGCTGTCGGTGGAATAGGCGTCACAGCGCCCGGAGAGGAAGGCGTTGTGGATTTCCTGGAGATCCTGGATTTCGACCGGCGTGTATTTCATGTTGTTGACACGGAAATAATCGGCGATCGCAAGCTCGGTCGAGGTGCCGGGCTCGACACAGACGGTGGCGCCGTCGAGATCGCGGGCCGAGGTCACGCCCGAGGATTTTTTCACCATGAAGCCGGTGCCGTCATAGAAATTGATGACCCCGAATTCGAGGCCGAGGCTCGCCTCGCGCCCGAGCGTCCAGGTGGTCTCGCGCACCAAGACATCGATCTCGCCGGATTGCAGCGCGGTGAAGCGGTTTTCGGTGGTGGTCGGGACGAATTTCACCTTGTGCTGATCACCGAGCACGGCGGCGGCGATGGCGCGGCAACCCTCGGCGTCGATCCCCTGCATCACGCCCTGGCTGTCGGGGAGCGAGAAGCCGGCGGCGTTGCCGGCGACGCCGCAGATGAGCAGGCCGCGCGCGCGCACCGCATCCAGGGTCGGCGAGCCCGAGCCCGCCGCCCGCGCCCCGGCGAGCGGGAGGCTGGCGAGGAGTGATAGCCACAGGATCATGCCAAGAGCGAAGCAACCGGACCAGCGAGGGACGATGGGCGGCATGGGGCACCTCATGAGCGAAGACAGGGTGACGGTCACCGCAGCCTGCATGGTTTCGGGGGTGGCGCGCAAGCCTCGCCAGAGGTTGGTTCAAATTTCCGTCAATCACGTTGCATCCAATAGCAAGTGCTATTATACCTTTTGTTGTCGGTCGTGCCACGAGTTATTCGTAGCCTGACGGATATCAGCATGAGGAGAGTTCCTATGCGGCGCATTCTTATCGTGACGGGTGTCTCCCTCGGCCTGCTTGCGGGAGGCGCCGTACTCCAACCCGATCGGGCCGGTGCCGGCCAGCCGGCGGCGCGGGCGGGCATTCATCAGATCGGCAAGGCGCATACCTACCAGGTCGCCTTGCAGGGCTACGGCCGCGCCCCCGCGGCCCATACGGATCAGTCATCTCCTAACGGAAATGGCTGAGGGAGGGGGGTGCGTCCATTCCCAGTGGCGCCTGATCCCGCGCGTTCCCGCCGTTCGTGAGGGCGCGCGAGACAGAGCACCACCCCTCGGTGAGCGACGCGGGTTTCCCGCCCGCGTCGGAGTTCGGAAACCAAACCTTGCGCCCGGCCACTCGCCGGGCGTCTTTTTTGGCATCGCGATCAGGCCCGCGGCGCGGCACCGGCCGCCGCGCGCATGACCTGGCGGGCGATGATCAGCTTCTGCACCTCGCTCGCGCCCTCATAGATGCGCAGCGCGCGGATTTCGCGATACAGCGCCTCCACCGTGACGCCGGTTCTCACCCCGAGCCCGCCGAAGATCTGCACCGCGTCGTCGATCACCCTTTGCGCCATTTCGGTCGCGTACAGCTTGGCCATCGCCGCCTCGCGGCTGATGCGCGCCTGGCCGGTATCGTGGCGCCAGGCGGCGCGGTAGACGAGCAGCGCGCTGGCATCGACGGCGGTTGCCATGTCGGCGATCTTGGCCTGGGTGATCTGCTGGTCGGCCAGCCGGCGGCCGAACATGCGGCGCTGCTCGGCACGGACGACCGCCTCATCGAGGGCGCGGCGCGCGAAGCCCAACGCCGCCGCGCCGACCGAGGGACGAAAGCGGTCGAGCGTCGCCATGGCGACGGCGAAGCCGTCCCCCGCCTGGCCGAGGAGCGCGTCTTCGGGAACGACGCAGGCTTCGAAGCGGAGGGTTGCCAGCGGATGCGGCGCGATGACGGGGATGCGCTCGGCGATGCGGAGGCCCGGCGTATCGGCCATCACCAGGAAAGCGCTGAGCCCCTTGGCGCCGGGGGCCTCGCCGGTGCGGGCGAACACCACGTAATGCGCGGCGAGGCCGCCATTGGAAATCCAGGTTTTCGTGCCATCGAGACGCCAGCCGCCGGGAACGCGGGTCGCGGTGGTGGTCAAAGCCGCGACATCCGAGCCGGCATCGGGTTCGGAGAGAGCGAAGGCGGCCAGATGCCGGCCGGCCCGCACCGGCGGCAAAAGGCGCTGGCGTTGCGCCTCATCGGCGAACAGGGTGATCGCGCCGCTCCCCAGACCCTGCATCGCGAAAACGAAATCGGCGAGGCCGGAATGGCGGGCCAGGATTTCGCGCGCGAGGCAAACCGTGCGGAGGTCGAACCCCTCCGCCCCGGCTTCCGGCACCGCCGGCGCGAGCCAGCCGGCGGCGCCGAGTTCGCGCGCGAGCTGCCGGCAGGCGGCATCGAGGTCGGCCGGATCATGGGCGGCGGCACCGATGGCCTCGACCGCCCAGGCGTCGAGGCGGTGGGCGAAATCGCGGTGCCGATCCTCGAAAAACGGCCAGTCGAGGAAAGTGGTGTCGGCCATGGCGATGCCCCTCCGTGGCTCAGTTGTCTTCGAACGCCGGTTTCTGCTTGGCGACGAAGGCGCGATAGGCGCGGCCGAAATCCTTCGTCTGCATGCAGATCGCCTGCGCCTGCGCCTCCGCCTCGATCGCCTGGTCGATCGACATGTTCCCCTCCTGATGCAGGCAGCGCTTGGTCATCGCATGGACGAAACTGGGGCCGTTGGCGAGAGAAGTGGCGAGGGCCTCGGCCTCCGCCGCCAGCGTCTCGGCCGCGACGAGGCGGTTGAAAAAGCCGAAGCGTTCGGCTTCGGCGCCGTCCATCGCCCACCGGAAATGGCGCGGCCGATACTGCGCGAAATCGATTTCGTCGCGGCCGTGGCTCAGTGTCATGGCGGACCGCCTTTTGCTACTTGCCGGGGCGCTGCTTGCCGGGGAGGGATGGCTCATGAGGCGAGGGTCAGCCCGCCGCTCACGCTCAGCGTCTGGCCGGTGATGTAGTCCGAGCGCGGGCCGAGGAAGAACAGGACCGCCTCGGCGATTTCGCTCGGCTCGGCGGCGCGGCGGAACGGGATCGCGCGGATCAGCGCTTCCTTGCGCTTGTCGGGCTGATGGACGAACATCGGCGTGTTGGTCGGCCCCGGGCAGACGCAATTCACGTTCAGCCGGTGCCGCGCCATCTCGCGGGCGAGCGATTTGGTGAAGGCGATCAGCCCACCCTTGGCGGCGGCATAGACGGTCTCGCCCATGCTGCCGACGCGCCCGGCGTCGCTCGCGATATTGACGATCTTGCCGCGCCCGGCGGCGATCATCGGCGCCAGCACGGCGCGCGTCAGCCGCACCGCGGCCATCAGGTTGATGGCGATGGTGCGCTCCCACATCTCCGGCGTGTTATCGAGAAAATTCTCGACGAGGCTCCAGCCGGCGGCGTTCACCAGCCCGTCCACCGCCCCACCCGCCGGCGCGACCCCGCGATGCACGGCGGCCGCGAAATCCTCGATCGATGCCGGATCGGTGAGGTCGAGCGGCAGAAACGCGATCGCGAGACCGGCGCCCTTGGCTTCGGCCGCGAGCGCGTGCCCGCGCTCGGCGTCGATATCGCCGACCGAGACGCGCGCGCCTTCGCGGGCCAGCAGCAGCGCCGTCGCCCGGCCGATACCGGAGGCGCCGCCGGTGACGATGACGGTACGGTTTGCCAGATCCACGGTGCCCCCCCTTCAGGTCTCATGACAAAGCCGGTTGTCGCCCGAGCCAGGTCGGGCGGCCATGACCAAATGTGAATGATCATTCGCTCATGTCACGTTGTCGCGCGATCCGCCATCGTAAGCAAGCGCCGCCCCTTCCGTTGATCGTCAATCCCTGGCCTTCGTCCCCGAGATGCGCCATCATCGCCGCCCCGGAACCCGATTAATGGAGGTCGCGATGGCGAAGGAAGTGTCTCGGCGGGCGTTTTTTGGCACCATTGGTGTGGTTGGCGCTGGTCTCGGCGGGGTGAGGCTGGCGTTCGCGGCGGCGATGTCTTTCGCCGTCAAGCTCAGCGGCGCCGAGCAGGTGCCGCCGGTCGCGACCAAGGGCAGCGGGATGGCGCGCCTCACCTTCGACCCCGCCAGCCGCAAGCTGACCTGGAACGTGACCTACGAGAATCTCTCCAGCGAAGTGACGATGGCGCATTTCCACGGCCCCGCCGGCATGGGCAAGAATGCCGGGGTGAAGCTCTGGCTGAGCAAGAAGGGCAGCGCCGTCAACGGCCCGATCACCGGCGAGGCCACCCTCTCCGAGGCCGACGCCAAGGAGATGATGGCCGGCGATTGGTACATCAACATCCACACCAAGGATCATCCCGGCGGCGAGATCCGCGGCCAGGTGGTTCCCACGGCGATGTGAGCGCGGGAGGGGCGCCGCCCCTCCTTAGCTCTTTTACCCGATTTTTGTCGGGCACCCGGTTTTTGTCGGGCGCGTCGCGCTCGCGGAGCGTTGCGGCCGCCGGGCGGCGCTGCTACAGGGAGAGCGCCGTTTGCCGGCTCGGTCGGGCAGTAGCGCAGCCTGGTAGCGCATCAGTCTGGGGGACTGGGGGTCGTGGGTTCAAATCCCGCCTGCCCGACCAAACGAGCGGCGGAAATCCATCATTTTTGGCCGCCTGCGGCAGGGCCGCGCCGAGAACCGGGAAGGAAGTCTTTTTGGCTTCTTTTTCGGAAGTCGAAAGAAGATTTTTCTTCGCAGGGATATTCCAAAGCGCGGGGCGAGCGATGCGGCAAATCATCATCGGCAACTGGAAAATGAACGGCTCGCGGGCGTTGGTCGACGAGATGGCGCGGGAAGTCTACGCCCGCGCCGCCTCGCTTCCCTGTGACCTCGTGCTCTGCCCGCCGGCGACGCTGATCGCGCCGCTCGCCCAGGCGCTCCCCGGCATCGCCATCGGCGGTCAGGATTGCCATGAGCGGGTCTCCGGCGCCCATACCGGCGATATCGCCGCCGGGATGTTGCGCGAGGCCGGGGCGAGCCATGTCATCCTTGGCCATTCCGAGCGCCGCGCCGACCATGGCGAGAGCGACGCGAAGGTGCGCGCCAAGGTCGGCGCGGCACGGGCGGCGGGGCTCACGCCGATCGTCTGCGTCGGCGAGGACGAGGCGGCGCGCCAGGCGGGCCGTGCGGACGCGGTGGTACTGGGCCAACTCGCCGCCTCTCTGCCCGAGGATTTCACCGCCGGCGTGGTGGGGCTGGTCGCTTATGAGCCGATCTGGGCGATCGGCAGCGGGCGCATCCCGAGCGAGGCCGACATCGCCGCCATGCATGGCGCGATCCGCGCCGCCCTCCGCGCCCGGTTCGGCGCGGCCGGGGGGGCGATCGCCATCCTCTATGGCGGCTCGGTCAAGCCCGCCAACGCCGCCGCCGTGCTCGCGCTTCCCGAGGTCGGCGGCGCCCTGGTCGGGGGCGCGAGCCTGGTTCCCGGCGATTTTCTCGCGATCGCCGGCGCCGCCATGGCGCCGGCGCTTGGCAGGACACCTGTCGCGGGCTAGAACCCGCCCGCCCGCGCAAGGATCGCCTCCCGCGCGCTCGCGCAAGGATCGCCGATGACCAATGTTCTGATCATTCTGCATTTGTTCGTCACCATCGCCCTGATCGGCATCGTGCTGATCCAAAGGAGCGAGGGCGGCGGGCTTGGCATCGGCTCCTCGCAGGGCATGGGCGGGCTGATGAGCGGGCGCGGCACCGCCAATCTGCTCACCCGCGCCACCGCCGTTCTCGCGACCTTGTTCATGGGCCTCGCCCTGGTGCTCGCCCTCCTCGATCGCGGCGCCGGCAGCACTGGCCGCGGTCTGCTCGACCTCGCGCCGCCGCCGGCGGCAAGCGCTCTCCCCGGCCCGCCGGCCAAGGGCGCTGCGATGCCGGCCACGCCCGTGCAAAATACAGCCACGCCCGCGGCCGCGCCGAATGCGCCCGCGCCCGCCGCGCCGAATGCGCCGGCGGCGAGCGCGCCCGCCAAACCGGCCGCGCCGCCGGTGCCGACCAACTGAGACCGGCGGATGTCGAAACCGGTTTCCCTCCGCCGCGCGGATGGTCTAGACTGAACGCCCATGACGCGGTTCGTGTTCATCACCGGCGGCGTGGTCTCCTCACTCGGCAAAGGCATCGCCTCGGCGGCGCTCGGCGCGCTGTTGCAGGCGCGCGGCTATTCCGTGCGGCTCCGCAAGCTCGACCCCTATCTCAATGTCGATCCCGGCACGATGAGCCCGTATCAGCATGGCGAGGTCTTCGTCACCGATGACGGCGCCGAGACCGATCTCGATCTCGGCCATTACGAGCGCTTCACCGGCGTTGCCGCGACCCGCGCCGACAACGCGACCACCGGGCGCATCTATGCCGAGGTGATCGCGCGCGAGCGCCGCGGCGATTATCTCGGGGCGACGGTGCAGGTGATCCCGCACATCACCGACGCGATCAAGGACGCCATTCTGCGCGAGACCGAGGGGCTCGATTTCGTCCTGGTCGAGATCGGCGGCACCGTCGGCGATATCGAGAGCCTGCCGTTTCTGGAAGCCATCCGTCAGCTCGGCAACGAATTGGGGCCGCAGCGCTCGATGTTCGTCCATCTGACGCTGGTGCCGTATATCCGTTCCGCGGGGGAATTGAAAACCAAGCCGACGCAGCATTCGGTCAAGGAATTGCTCAATGTCGGCATTCAGCCGCATATGCTGCTCTGCCGCTGCGAGCGGCCGATCCCGGAAAACGAGCGGCGCAAGATCGCCCTCTTTTGCAATGTCCGCCCGGACGCGGTGATCGCGGCGCTCGACGTCGATACCATCTATGCGGCGCCGCTCAGCTATCACGAGGAGGGCATGGATCGCGAGGTTTTGCGCCATTTCGCGCAGCCTTTCGAAGCGGCGCCGGACCTCGCGCGCTGGCACGGCATCGCCGCCGCGATCCGCGCGCCGGAAGGCTCGGTGCGGATCGCCGTCGTCGGCAAATATATGAACCTGCTCGACAGCTATAAATCGCTCGCCGAGGCCCTCGCCCATGGCGGCATCGCCAATCGCGTGCGGGTCGAACTCGATTGGATGGACAGCGAGATTTTCGAGCAGCCGGACGCGGTGCTGCGGCTCGAAGGCGTGCATGGCATTCTGGTGCCCGGCGGCTTCGGCGAACGCGGAACGGAGGGCAAGATCGCCGCCGTGCGCTTCGCGCGCGAGCGCCTGGTGCCGTTTCTCGGCATTTGCTTTGGCATGCAGATGGCGGTGATCGAGGCGGCGCGGCATCTCGCCGGCCTCACCGATGCCTCCTCCAGCGAGTTCGGCCCGTGTGCGACCCCGGTCGTCGGCCTGCTCACCGAATGGCAGCGCGGCAACGCGATCGAGCGGCGCTCTGCCGCCGGCGCGCTGGGCGGCACGATGCGGCTCGGCGCCTTCCCGGCGCGCCTCGCGGAGGGTTCGCTGGTGCGCCGGGTCTATGGCGGGGCTGCGGAAATTTCCGAGCGCCACCGCCATCGCTACGAGGTCAATATCGAATATCGCGACCGGCTGGAGCGGGCCGGGCTGCGGTTTTCCGCGCTGTCGCCGGATGGCGTCCTGCCGGAAATCGTCGAATATCCCGATCATCCCTGGTTCATCGGGGTGCAGTTCCATCCCGAGCTGAAATCGAAACCCTTCGCGCCGCACCCGCTCTTCGCCGATTTCATCGCCGCGTCGGTACGCCAGGCGCGGCTGGTATAGGAAGGGCGCGATGGCCGAAAACAGCGTCACCATCGGCCCGGTTACCATCGGCAACAACCTCCCGTTTGCGCTGATCGCCGGCCCTTGCCAGATCGAAAGCCGCGAGCACGCGATCGAGGTCGCCGGGGCGCTCGTCGCGATGACGCGCGAGCTTGGCATTCCCTTGATCTATAAAAGCAGCTTCGACAAGGCCAACCGCACCAGCGTCGGCGCCGCGCGCGGCGTCGGGATGGCGGCGGGGCTCGACATTCTGGCCGAGTTGCGGGCGCGGTTCGGCATTCCCGTGCTCACCGACGTTCACGATGCCGGCCAATGCGCGCCGGTCGCCGCCGCCGTCGATATCCTGCAAATCCCGGCCTTTCTCTGCCGCCAGACCGATCTTCTCCTCGCCGCCGGCGAAACCGGGGCCGCGATCAACGTGAAAAAGGGCCAGTTCCTCGCGCCCTGGGACATGGCGCATGTCGCCGCCAAGATCGCCAGCACCGGCAACCGCCGTATCCTGCTGACCGAGCGCGGCGCGAGTTTCGGCTACAACATGCTGGTGAGCGATTTCCGGGCGCTGCCGATCATGGCCGAGACCGGCTATCCGGTGGTGTTCGACGCGACGCACTCGGTGCAATTGCCGGGCGGCGCCGGCACCGCCTCGGGCGGCGAGCGTCGTTTTGCGCCCGTTCTTGCTCGCGCGGCGCTGGCGGTCGGGGTCGCCGCGCTCTTCATCGAAACCCACCCCGATCCCGACCGCGCCCCGAGCGACGGGCCGAACATGATCCCGCTGGCCGCGATGCCGGCCCTGCTCGCGCGGCTCAAGGCGTTCGACGACCTCGCGAAGTCACCCCTGGCTGGGTGACCCGGAGCGCCGCGCTCCGCGGCGGCGGAGGAGGGCGAGGGTGCCGAGAGCGGCGCCGAAAAGCGATATCGTAGCGGGTTCCGGCACGGTGCTTTGACCGGTGGTGCCGGTATTGGCCACGACCACACCGGTGATGCCGCCGCTGCACGAGCCGTTCGAGACCCCGAGGCAGACATCGGCGCTGAAATCATTGCCGCTCCCGTTGGCGATGAAATCGGCGAGGGCGACGTTGTCGATGGTGAAGCTGAGCGGACCCGTATACGGGCTGTTGCCGCCCTGCCCGCAGGTCGCCGTCGCGCAGGCGATGGCGTAATCCCAACTGCCGCTCCCGCCGGCGGTCAATGACCCGGGGGACGAAGAGACCAGGGAAAACCCGGCGGTCAAGGAATTCGCCGGCACGGTGATCGTCGGCGCGCCGGCCAGATCCCAGGTCAGGGAATAGCCGGCGCCGGTATTGACGAAGCCGACCCCCGAGGCCAGTGCCACGGTGACCGTGACATCGGGCCCGCCGTTGTCGTTCAAGGTGACGGTGCCGTAGGGCGATGCCAAGGACGGCGTGCCGCTCCCGACATAGTCGGTGAGGCTCTCATCCAGCACGGCCGCCGCGGCGGGAGCCGCCGCGAGGCAGAGGCCGCCGAGAGCGAGGAGGAGATATCCCACGAGTTTTCCCGACCCTTTGCCGGCCGTTCGGGGGCGCGGTATCATTTGAATCATTTGAATTTTTGCCTTTTTCTGGCCGCCGATGACTCTCTGAGCGTTATTTTTATGTTAATAAATCAATAACAACGTCAGGTCAAATAAATCTTATTTCATGGGATAAATCTTTCTTATTGGCCACCCTTGTGGCGTAACCGCGTCAAAAGCCTTGGTTTTTTACCCTCGCGCGCTGGTGCCGTGGCTGCGCGGCATGTTAGAA
>JAKCCP010000353.1 GCA_021841985.1 Pseudomonadota bacterium
GCCGACGGCGCACAGCGGGAGGCGGCGCAGGCGGCGTTACGCGCGGCCGCCATCGCGAGCGCGATCTATTACCCGAAGCCCTTGCATCATCAGCCCGCCTATCGCGCCCATCACGACGGCGCGCCGCTCCCGGTCGCGGAAGCGGTCGCGCGGCGCATCCTCGCTCTGCCCATCCATCCCGATCTCACCGATGACGACGTCGCCCGCGTCGCCGCGACCCTCCGCGCGGCACTCGGGAGATGAGGGTCAAGGCTTGATCAGGGTGCCGATGCCGCCCTCGGTGAAGAGTTCGAGGAGGGCGGCGTGGGGGACGCGGCCGTCGAGGATCACCGCGGCTTGGACGCCGCCGGCGACGGCGGCGGCGCAGGTTTCCACTTTCGGGATCATGCCGCCGGTGATCCGCCCATCCGCGACCGCGGCCGCGACCTCGGCGACGGTCAGCTCCGGGATCGTCCGGCGCTCGGCGTCGAGCACGCCGGGGACGTCGGTCAGCATCAGGAGACGGGTCGCGCCGAGCGCCGCGGCGATGGCGCCGGCGGCGGTGTCGGCGTTGATGTTGTAGGTCGCGCCATCGGCGCCGATCCCGACCGGCGCGATCACCGGGATCAGCCCGGCGCCGGTCAGGGCATGGATGACGCGGACATCGATCCGCTCCGGCTCGCCGACGAAGCCGAGATCGAGGGCGCGCTCGATATGGCTTTCCGGGTCGCGCTCGGTGCGCGCGAGCTTCCTCGCCCGGATCAGGCCGCCATCCTTCCCCGAAATGCCGACGGCGAGCGCGCCGGCGGCGTTGATCAGGCTGGCGACCTGTTTATTCACCGTCCCGGCGAGCACCATTTCCACCACTTCGACCATCGCCGCGTCGGTGACCCGGAGGCCATCGACGAAGGTCGATTGGATGGCGAGACGCTTCAGCATGGCGTTGATCTGCGGCCCGCCGCCATGGACCACGACGGGGTTGACCCCGACCTGCTTGAGGAGGGCGATATCACGGCCGAATTGCCTCGCCAGCGCGTCCTCGCCCATGGCGTGGCCGCCATATTTGACGACGATCGTCGCGCCGGCGTAGCGGCGGAGGAAGGGGAGCGCATGGGCGAGTATCCGCGCCTGTTCCTGTGCCGCGCCGATCCGGTCGGAAGTCTCGCTCATCCCCGCGCCTCGCTCACCTGTTCCCCGTCGGGGGTGTTTCATCCGCCGCCGCCGCGCGGTCAAGCGGCGGGAGACGTCCCGCCTCAGCGCAGCACATCGCTCGCCTCCGCTTCGGCGCGGAGGCGGGCGGCGTCTTCGGGGGTGAGGAAGCCGCTCGCGCTCAGCCGCGCGCTGGCGGCACTGACGGCGGCGACATAGCCGGCGTGATCGCCATAGCGTTCCTCGAGCGAGGGGCGCGGATCGCCGCTGGCCGCGCGTTCGGCGCGGGTGCGGGCAAAGGGGAAGAAGCCGCCGACGAGATAGCAGAGATCGCCCTCCGAAAACCCCGCCTTGCGCCGGTTCCAGCCGGTATAGGTGCCAAGCGGTGCTTGCAGCGCCGCCGAGCGCACGCCATCGGTCTCGTTGCCGTCGCCATCCACCGCCGGCACGCGCACATCGTAAAGCCGGCTGCCCCGGGCCACCGGCGGCTCGGCGAGGAGGCCGGATTCGCGCAGCGGATCGAAGCCGGGGCCGCGCGCCATCACCGGCATGTTGTTGACGAGGCTGTTGGCGGTAACACCGGGGATGCGCGGAAAAATGCGCGCCGCCTCGGCGGGCTCGATCAGGCTGTTATCCGCGATACGCGGGAAGCGGCTGGCCGGCGCCGCCTCTCCCTTCTCCAGGAGCGCGGTCAGACGCAAGAGCAAGGCGCGCATCGCCTCGAGATAGGAATTGGGATTTTGCGCGTAGTCGCACGGCCCGGCATTGAGCCCGAGCACGTGCTGGGTTCCGGCGAAATGATAGAGATGGACATTCGCCGGGAGCGAAAGATCATGCCCGGCGCCGTCGGTGGTATCGAGAGCGGCGCGGCTGTTCCAGTATTCGATCGAACTCAATTCCTGGAAAATCTCGGGGCAAGAGCGGGTTTTTTCGCAAGATTCGAGAATGCCGGCGCGCATGCCGCTCAAGGGGTCGCGGGATTTTTGCCAGGTGAAGGGAAAATCCTGGGTCGGGGCGAGATGCTCCTCATGCTGCATCGAGGCCGCGCTCGGCTGCGCGAAACGCTGATTGAGGGCGAGCCGCACGGCGGCGATATGGACAACCATGCCATCGAAGACGCGCCCGCCAGCGGGGGCGGCGTTGAAGCCGAGATCGAGGAAGCTGCGCAGAAACCGCCCGCTTTGCGACGTGCCATGGGCGATGGTGACGCGGATGCGCCCGGCGAGCGGGTTGACGATGCCGTTTGCGTCCGCCGTCTCGTGGCGGAGAAAGGCGACGAGATCGCGGGTCGCGGCAAAGCCGAGCCCGAGCACAAGCGGGTCGCGCGCGGTATAGGTGAATTCATAGATGTGATTGGTGTCGAAGCCGCCGCGGCGGCAGAGCTGGGTCGGGCTCGGCGTGCCGGGGAAGGGTTTTTCCGTGCAATCGGCGAGCGCCCAATCCTCGCGCGGGACGAGGCGCGGCGGATCGGCCTCATGCACCCGCTCGGTGAGG
>JAKCCP010000391.1 GCA_021841985.1 Pseudomonadota bacterium
CCAGTCGGTGGCCCAATCGACGGTCCAGTCGGCGGCGCGATCTCAACCGTGGCGTCGGAACGCGGGTTTCCTCTACAACTCGGCGCGCCGGCGGCGTATAATTTTTTGTTCCGGTAACCGGCACCGGCGGATCACGGCAAGGAATTCCAGCGCCATGAGAGCGTATCATGTGAACGGATGGCGTCGCGCCCTCGCTTTCGTGCCGCTGCTCCCGCTCCTCGCCTGCGTCCCGGCGCCCGCGCCGGCCCCCGAAACCGCGCCGCCGGCGCCGGCGCCGGCGCCGGCGAAGGTCCAGGCCGCCAAGCCGCCGCGCCCGCCCCTCGATGCCACCTGGTCCTTCGCGGTGAGTGAGAGCGCGTGCAGCGCCCACGCCAGCGCCGGCGCGACGACGCTCGCGATCGACATCGCCGATGACGGCACGGTCGTCATCGAAGCGGCGCCCGGAGCCGATGCCCCGGCCTATCTTCGCGCCGCGCGCCACCATCCGCCGCTGCTCCGGGTGGCGGCGGAGGGGGAGACCTGGCAATGGCGCCTGCGCGCCAACCCGGCGCACCGGCTCGAGGCCCGGCTCGCGCCGAGCAAGGCGGCTTTGGCGCGGATCCTGCTCATGCTCCGGGGCGGCATCGTCACCATGAGCGCCGCCCCCGCCCGCGATCACGCGCTCCGCCTCGCGCCGGCCGGGAGCAGCGGCGCGGCCTGGTTCGCCTGCGCCAGAGACCGGGTACGACACGGCGCCGGCGCCGACGCCGACGATCATTCATAGCCGATAGCGCCCGCGAAGGGCGCCGCCTCACGCCGCCAGTTTGCTGCTCTCGCCGCCTTTCGCCAGGGCCGGGAGTGCCGCGGCCGCGGCCGGGCTCTCCTCCTCGACCCGCACCGGGGCCACGGCGGCGGGGCGGGCGATGCCCCAGAACCCGCCTTCCGGCCCGGATTGCGGCTGGCCGCTCAAGGAAAGCCGCAACACCCGCCCTTCGCCGAGCACGAAATCGACCTCGAGATCGGTGAACGGGGTGCCGTTGCGCACCGCGGTGACGAGCCGCTCCCACGCCTCCGGAAGCTCGCCCATATGGCCGGCGATCCTGGCGAAATCCTGCTCCGCCGTCAGCCCGTTCGGGCCATAGACGCGGTCCTCGAGGCATTTCGGAATATTGCCGCCGACGCCGCTGACCCGGCCATCCTGGGTCAGGAACCAGAACCACACCGCCGGCGAGGGATCGAAGGCGGCGAGATGGCGCTCGCGCTCCTCGGCGGCGCGCCGTTCCGGCTCGGCCAGCGCCTGCAAATGCCGCCGTTCCATCCGCCGGCCGAACAGGAACGCGGCGAGGATCGCCAAACCGACGCCGAGGGTCGCGCTCGCGGCGTTGCGGAGCAGCCGGCGGCCGTCGGCGGCGGACATCGCGGTCACGTAATCCTCCGTCGCCGACCACAGGAGCGCCGAGCGTGGCAGCACCGCCTGCCCCCTGACCGCGGTCGTGAGGCCGAGCGTGTGGAGGGCGTGCTGGAGGCGCGCGAGCACCGCCGGCGGCGCGGCGCCGGGCATTTCCGCGCCGAGCATGATCCGCTCATCGCCATCGCCGAGCGTCACCGCCATCGCGCCGAACCGGCCGGAGGGGGCGAGCAGGCGGCGGAGCGCGGTCTCGCCAAGGAACGTGCCGATGATCCCCTTGACCCCGGCGGGATCAACCAGCCGGCGATAGAGGATGACCCCGCGCCCATCACCCAACGGGTCGCGCGTCACGCCGGAAATCGCCGCCGCGTCATCCGCGGCCGGGTTGCCGAGCGCCTGGCGGAACCAGGGGGCGGCGGCGATCGCGGCGCGATCCCCCGCCAGAAGGCCGGTCGCCGCGACGAGGCGGCCATCGGCGTCGAAAAGAAACAGCCCGTTGGCGAGATCGTCGCCATCGAGGCGCAGCATGCGGGTGGTGAGCGCGAGCCGGTCGGGCTTGCGGAGATCGTCGGCGCGGAACGCCGAGAACAAGCGATCGGCGCGCATCCCGGCGGTGATGGCCAGGCGGGCCGCGGCGACATCCTGGAAGGTTTTGATGTCGGCGAGCGCGACCTGTTTCAGAACGCCGATCTCCGCCGCCATCCAGGCGGCGATCGCGGCCACCACCAGCGCGCCGGTCAGGCCGCCGATCAGCAGCCCTCGAAACCGTGCCTTGCGGCGTGACGCTTGAACCAACATTTGGCCGCCTCCATACCCCTTCGCGGGGCTCGGGTTGGATGGCGTGAGGCTGGTCCGAATTGGTTAAAGATTCTATAACGAAAGATCGCGGCGACGGGCGCAAAAAGCCTCCGGCGGTGGCGCGGAATGGCCGCCGGGGTCGTTGCGCCGGCCACCCAAAACCCCCAAAAAACGGCAGAAAACCGCGGAAAGCGCGGAGGGCTGGGGAGGGGCGCGGAAGGCGGCGGGAGGGTGCGTTGGCAAGCCGTCAAAACCTCGTAAATTATGGCAGGGACGAGCCCCTTTCATGGCCGCGAGGGAGAGAAAAATGAGCCGGATCGTTGGTGCTGCGAATCGGCCCGTGACGGCGCGCGGGCGGCATGGCTGAAAGCTTCGGGGCGGCGCCGCGCGAAAGACTGGCCGGCGCCGAGGCAAGCCGGCGCGACGCCGAGCGTGAC
>JAKCCP010000362.1 GCA_021841985.1 Pseudomonadota bacterium
GCGTGGCATCTCCAAGGGCTTCGCGGAGGGAAAAACCGGCCAGGGGCTGCTCGAGATCATCGCCGCGACCGGCGCCCTCCCCGACACCGCGCTCCCCGAGCCGCCGCGCCCGCGTGAGGGGCCGCGCCCCTCGCCGGGCCTGGTCGCGCTGTTGAAGGTATTGCTCGCGGCGCGGTGCGAGGAGCACCACGTCGCCCCCCGGCTGCTCGCCTCCAGCGAGGAGATCGAGCGCCTCGCCGCCGAGGACGAGCCCGATATCCCGGCGCTCCATGGCTGGCGGCGGCAGGTGTTCGGCGAGGCGGCGCTGGCGCTCAAGGCCGGGCGGGTCGCGCTCGGCACCGCGGGCAAACGGATCACCCTGGTGCCGATCGCCGCCGCCGGCTGACCCTCCTCTCCGTGTGCCGTGGGTCAGTTCACGACCTGCTGGATATTGCCCATGCTGGTCGAAACCCCGCCCATCTGGAGATCGACGGCGCCGGTTTGGGCGGAAACGCCGGTGACGGTGCCCTGGACGGTGAAGGGCACCGCGGTCGGGGTCGAGCCATTCACGCCGCCGAAGATCGCGACCGTGTAGGCGCCGTCCGGTGCCGTCGTGCCGGCGCTCGTCTGGCCGTTCCAGGTCCAGGTATTCGCCCCTTGCGTTGCCTGGAGCGAGATGTTGTTCACCTGCTGGCCGGCGGCGTTGTAGACCGCGATCGAGACCGGCTCGGCGGCGGGCGCCGTGAAGGTCAGTGTGCCGCTGCCGTTTTGCAGCGGCAACTGGTTGGTGTTGACGTCGACCTTCTTGCCGACGATCGAGGAGGCCTGCAGCATCTCGTCGCCCTGGGTGAGCTGGATCAGCTTGGTCAGGCTGCCATTGGTGTTGATCTGCTGCTCGACGCCGGTGAATTGCACCAGCTCGGTGGTGAACTGATTGGTGTTCATCGGGCTGGTCGGATCCTGGTTCTGCAATTGGGTCATCAGCATATTGAGAAAATCTTTGAAATTGCTGGAAAGCGAGGTGAGCGGGTTGCTCGCCGAGCTGCTGGTCGTGCTGGCGGCGCTGGCGGTGGCGGAGGAGGCATTGGCGGCGACCGCCTGGGCCGCGGCGGCGGAGGCGGCGGCGCTGTTTTGCTGGGAGGAGACGCTGGCGAGGCTCATGGGGATGACAACTCCTATCGACGGGATGAAGGTCAGGCGGGCGGATCAGGCGGTGATATCGAGGCCGGCGCGGAGCCATGACGGCATGGCGGTGGGGGTGATCCCCTCGGCGCCGAACGCGCCGCCGCTCGCCGTGCCATGGAACTGTCCTTGGCCGGCGGTGCCATTCCCCCGCTGGCCGGTTCCGCCGTGGCCCGGCGAGCCGAAGCCGGATTGAGCAAGAAACGCGCCAGAACCGCTGCCGGTGGTGGCTGGCCCGGAGCCGGATCCCGACCCTGGGTTGTTCGGGGGTGGGTTGCCGCCGCCAGGCGTGCCGCCGGCGCCAGCGCCAAAATTCCCCGCCCCCTGGCCAGGCGCCGCCGCCGAGGCGGCAAAAGCGGTGTCATTCGTCGCTGCCGCGTTCATCGCCGCGCCGTTAGCCGGTGAAATCGCGGCGGTGGGGGCAAGGTGGAAGCTCAGCACCCGCCCACCGGCCGCCGAGACGCCGGCGCGGTCGAGGGCGGCCTGCAACTGCCCCTGATCATGCACCAACGCGGCAAGCGTTGCCGGGCGCTCGGCAAGAATTTGCACCTGCGTCGGCCCGGATTTCGGTTGAATGAGCGCGATCTGCACCTGCCCGAGGCTCTCGGGATGGAGCTGAACCGTCAGCCGCGCCGCGCCATTCGCGTCCTGGGTGAAGGCGGCGAGGGCGGCCGGGGCCTGGCTTGCGATCTGGCTCGTGACCTGGTTGGTGATGGCCGGGTTGGCGGCGGTGGGCGTCGCCGCGGCCCCGTTCGCGGTGGCGGCGCTCAGGCTGAGGGCGGAGGCGCTCGCCTGAGCGGCGAGGAGCGCGTTGGCGGGATTGCCGCTGCTGTTGGCCGCGTGCGCCGCGCCCGGCGGGGTCGTGGTCGTTGTCGGGGCCGAGGCCGGGGCCGGGGCCGGGCTCGCGGAACCAATGGCGCCCTTGATCGGGGGCTGTGCGGGCGCGGCGCTGGTAAAGGACGCAAGATTCGTCGGCGCCGAGGGAGACGCGGAAGCTGGTGCCGCCTGGGCGGCTTTGGCGGCGGGCGCGGCCTGGGTTGCCGAAGGGCCGCGGGGCGCGTTCGGCGCCGGAGCGATGACGGGATTGGCCGCCGCCAGCATAGCGCCTTGCTGTGCCGCGGCATCGACGCCGGCGGCCGTTTCTGCGGTGGCCGGCGCTGCGGTGGCCGCCGCCGCAGACGCCAGAACGATTCGCGGCTTGCGGCCGGACGCTATGTCGCTGATGCCAGCGGTCTGGCTGGGCGACGATATGGCGGTTGCGGGTGTGGCCGGGGGGGGCTGGGGTGGCGGCGCTTGGGCGGCGACGACGGCGGGCGTGCCCACCGCCGCGCCCGCCGCCGCGCCCGCCGCCGCGGGAGGGGCCATTTTGGCCCCGTAACCCAGCCGCTTTTTTGCGGCAATCACGCTCGCGGCGGCGTTTTGATGCACGGCCGCGGCGATCGAGAGGGCATTGACCGACG
>JAKCCP010000012.1 GCA_021841985.1 Pseudomonadota bacterium
ATTGGTTGGCAAGACCGATGGCTGGACCGTGGTGCCGCCGGGAACCCGCGCCTCGACTTACGAAAACCCCGACTATCTCAAGGCTGCGCCCTTCGCGGGTTTCGTGAAAACCGCGATCATGACCGCCGATCTCAATCACCCGACCGCCGAGAAAGTGCCCTATACCGGCATCCAGTACGTCGCCATTCCTGAGTTCCAGGCGATCGGCACGACAGTCGGCCAAATGGTCGCGGCCGCACTCACTGGGCAGATGAGCGCCGATGAGGCGCTGAAACAGGCCCAGGCGAGCGTCACCGCGACCATGCAGCAGGCCGGCTACACGCAGTAGCCGCCGGTCTGAGGGAGGGTGCGACATGCCGCCAGACGGACGCTCCGCCTCACGCGTTCGCACCTTCCCCCTGATCGCGCCCTCGGTCGGCGTCCTGCTTGTCTGGATGATCGTGCCGCTGGCGATGACGCTGTGGTTTTCGTTCCGGCGTTATAATTTGCTCAACCCGATGCTGACCGGCTTTGCCGGGCTCAACAACTATCGCTTCCTGATCCGCGACCCGGCGCTGCCCGCGATCCTGATCACGACAGTGGTCATCGTGCTCGCCATTTTGTTGATCACCATCAGCGCCGGCGTGGTGCTCGCGGTGGTTTTCAATAGCGGCTTTCCCGGCCAGGGTATCGCGCGGGTGCTGATGATCTCACCGTTTTTCGTGATGCCGACGGTGAGCGCGCTGATCTGGAAAAATCTCCTGATGCATCCCGTGAACGGGCTCTTCGCCGGGGTGATGCGCGGCCTCGGTTTCACCGCGATCGACTGGTTCGGAAGCTGGCCGCTCTCCTCGATCATCATCATCGTTTCGTGGGAGTGGCTGCCTTTCGCGTTCCTGATCCTGCTGACCGCGCTGCAATCGCTCGATGAGGAACAACTGGAGGCGGCGCGGCTCGACGGCGCGGGATCGCTCGCGGTGTTTTTCTTCATCCAGGTTCCGCACATGGCGCGCGCGATCAGCGTGCTGGTGATGATGGAAACGATTTTCCTGCTCGGCATCTTCGCCGAAATCTATGTCACGACCGCCGGCGGGCCGGGCATCGCCACCACCAACCTGCCATTCCTGATCTATCAGCGCGCGCTTCTCGCTTTCAATGTCGGCAGCGCCTCGGCCGCCGGTGTCATCGCCATCATTCTCGCCAACGTCATGGCGGCGTTGCTCATCCGCACCATCGCGCGGAGGCTCGATGTATGAACCGCTTCAAGACACAACTCGCCGGCGGCATCGCCTGGATCATCGCCATCCTCAATTTCTTTCCGATCTTCTGGATGCTGCTCGCGAGCTTCAAGACCGAAGTGGAAGCGGTGCAGACGCCGCCCTTGTTTTTCTTCCACCCGACGCTCGCTAACTACCGCGACATTTTTGCGTTGCAGGATTATGCTGGCTACGCCTTCAACAGTATCGCGATCTCGGTGCTGGCGACGCTGCTGATGCTTCTGGTCGCGGTGCCGGCGGCCTTCGCCATGGCGTTTTATCCGGGACGCTACACCCGTGATATCCTGCTCTGGATGCTCTCCACCAAGATGCTTCCCGCCGTCGGCGTATTGGTGCCGATCTATCTGTTGAGCCGCGATCTTGGCCTGCTTGATACCCGCACGGCGCTGGTGATCATCGATTTCCTCAGCAACCTGCCGATCGCGGTGTGGATGCTGTTCACCTTCTTTCGCGAAACGCCCAAGGATATCATCGAGGCCAGCCGCATCGATGGCGCCGGTGTCGGGCAAACCATCCTCTATGTCCTGCTGCCGCTGGTGGCGCCGGGGATTGCCTCGACCGCGCTGCTCTCGATCATTCTGTGCTGGAACGAGGCGTTCTGGAGCCTCAACCTGACCGCGCACAACGCGGCACCGCTCACCGCCTTCATCGCGTCGTTCTCCGCCCCGCAAGGCCTGTTCTGGGCGCGGCTGTCGGCGGCGTCGGTTCTGGCGATCGCGCCGATTCTGGTTTTTGGCTGGATCAGCCAGCGCCAATTGGTGCGCGGCTTGACATTTGGCGCGGTGAAGTAGGCTATCGCGCGCTCAAGGCTTGATGAGGAGTTGTTGTATGTATCTCGATAAATACAATCTCGGTGGCCGTGTTGCCGTAGTCACTGGGGGCGGCCAGGGGATTGGCCTCTGCTGCGCGCAGGCGCTGGGCGAGGCAGGAGCGAAAGTGGTAGTGGCCGAACTCCACCCCGAGCGCGTTGAGAGCGCGCGCGAAGCCTTGCGCAAGCAGGGCATCGCGGCCGAGGGCGCGGTGCTGGATGTGGCCGATTCCACTGCCGTCGAGGCGCTCGCCGAGCGCGTCGCGCGGGATCAGGGTCATATCGACATTCTCGTCAACAACGCAGGTGTCGCGGTGAGCGATGTCCGCGCCGAGGATACGAGCGATGCGCACTGGCGCATGCACATGAGCGTCAATCTCGATGGCCTGTTCTATTGCTGCCGGAGTTTCGGGCGGCGGATGCTGGAGCGCGGCTCAGGCGCGGTGGTGAATATCGGCTCGATGTCGGGTTTTATTGTCAACAAGCCGCAGCCTCAGAGTTTTTATAATGCCTCGAAGGCGGCCGTGCATCATCTGACACGCTCGCTCGCCGCCGAATGGGGCGGGCGCGGCGTGCGGGTCAACGCGGTCGCGCCGACCTATATCGAGACGCCGCTGACCCGCTTCGGCATGCAGAACGCGGCGATGTACAAAACCTGGCTGGAGATGACGCCGATGAACCGCGTCGGCCAGCCCGAGGAAATCGCCTCCGTCGTGCTGTTTCTCGCCTCCGACGCGGCGAGCCTGATGACCGGGGCGATCGTCCAGGCGGATGGCGGCTATACCTGCTGGTGAGGAATATTTTCGATGCAGCTCCAGGATAAAGTCGCCATCATCACGGGCGGGGCGCGCGGCATCGGTGCGGCAATCGCCGAACGCTATGCGCGCGAAGGCGCGATCGTCGTCATCGCCGATATCGACGGGGCGGAGGCGGCGCGGGTTGCGAAGCGTATCGGCCATCAGGCGCTCGGCCTCGCGCTTGATGTCACGCGCCCCGAGCAGATCGATGCGCTCGTCACCGATGTCGTCGCCGCCAGGGGGCGGATCGATATCCTGGTCAACAACGCCGCAGTGTTCGATCTGGCGCCCGTGCTGGAGACCACGCGCGAGAGCTATCGGCGGGTGTTCGCGGTCAATGTCGAGGGGCTGATTTTTACCCTCCAGGCGGTTGCGCGTCAGATGGTCAAGCAGGGCACGGGCGGCAAGATCATCAATTTTGCCTCCCAGGCCGGGCGGCGCGGCGAAGCGCTCGTCGGCCTCTATTGCGCCTCCAAGGCGGCGGTGATCAGCTATACACAAAGCGCAGCACTCGGGCTGATCGGGCATCGCATCAACGTCAACGCGATATCGCCCGGCGTGGTCGATACGCCGATGTGGGAACAGGTGGACGCCTTGTTCGCGAAATACGAGGGTTTGCCCAAGGGGGAGAAGAAACGTCGGGTCGGTGAGGCGGTGCCTTATGGCCGCATGGGGCTCCCTGATGATCTCACCGGCATGGCGGTGTTCCTGGCCAGCGCCGACGCTGACTACATCGTTGGCCAGACCTATAATGTCGATGGTGGGAACTGCCTGAATTGAACAGTCCGCCAGACCCGCTCGCCGGGCTAGCGCGGGCGCGGCGGGAAGCTTCCCCGCGCGGGCTCACATCCGTCTGTTCGGCGCATCCGCTGGTGATCGAGGCCGCGCTGGTTGCCGCGCGGATTGCGGAAAACCCCGTCCTGATCGAAGTAACCTGCAATCAGGTCAATCAGGAGGGTGGCTATAGCGGCATGACGCCCGGCGATTTCGCGGGCTTCATCCGTGCGCTGGCAAGCCGGATCGGCCTCGCCCAGAGCCAGATCATTCTGGGGGGCGATCATCTCGGGCCGCATCCCTGGCGCGGGCTTGCGGCGGAGGCCGCGCTGGCGAAGGCGGAGGCCATGGTCGCCGCCTATGCCGGCGCCGGAATGAGCAAACTCCATCTTGATACCAGCATGCGTTGCGCCGACGATCCGCCAGTGCTGGCTGAGGCGGTAGTGGCGGCGCGCGCCGCGCGACTTGCCGCGGTCGCCGAACAAGCCGCGCGGTCGGCATGCCATCCCGCGCCGGCCTATGTCATCGGCACCGAGGTGCCGGTGCCGGGCGGCGAGCGCGAGGGTTCGAAGGCCCCGCCGCCGACCGATCCGGCGCGGGCGGAGGCGACGCTCGCGGCCCACACCCGCGCCTTCGCCGCGCGCGGCCTCTCAGACGCGCGCATTCTGGCGCTGGTCGTGCAGCCGGGCGTGGATTTCAGCAATGTCGATGTCGCGCTCTACGATCCGGTCAAGGCCGCCGGCCTCGCCGCGACGCTCGATGCGCATCCCGATCTGGTGTTCGAGGCGCATTCCACCGATTACCAGCCGCGCGAGACCTTGCGGGCGCTGGTGCGCGATGGCTTCGCCCTCCTCAAGGTCGGGCCAGAACTTACCTTCGCGATGCGCGCTGCCCTCTACGCGCTCGACGATATCGCGCAGGTTCTCGACGGCGATGCGGCGCTCAAGCGCGTGATGGAGCAGGTGATGCTGGCCGCGCCAGAGCACTGGCAAGGCTATGGCGCGGGCAACGAGCGCACCCAGAAAATGCTGCGCCATTACGGCTATAGCGATCGCATCCGCTATTACTGGGGGGCGGCGCCGGCGGCGGCAGGGGTCGAGGCACTCCTCGCGCGCTTTGCCAACGCCGATATCCCGCGCCCGCTGATCGCGCAATTTTTCCCGACGTTGCACGAGCGTGTGGTGTCGGGAAACCTCGCCCCACGCGGGCGGGCGCTGGTGATGGCGGCGATCGGCGATGTGTTGGCGCGCTATCATGATGCGACGTCCGGCTGAGCCGAGGCAGTGGGAGAAAGAGCGATGGCGACGGTTGCGATCCGTGGCGTGCGGAAGTTCTTCGGCCAGCTCGAGGTTCTGCACAGTGTCGATGTGGAGATCGACGATGGCGAATTCGTCATTCTAGTCGGTCCCTCGGGCTGTGGTAAGACAACGCTGTTGCGCATGATCGCCGGGCTTGAGGATGTCAGCCATGGCGAAATCCTGATCGGGGGCAGGCGCGTCAATGACATCGCGCCGAAAGCCCGTGATGTTGCCATGGTCTTTCAGAACTATGCGCTCTACCCGCACATGACGGTGCGGCAGAACATGTCGTTTGCGCTGCGCCTGGCCCGGCGCAATCGCGCCGAGATCAACCAGCGCGTCGAGCGCGCTGCCGAGATCCTCGGGCTCGGGCAATTGCTCGATCGCTCGCCGCGCCAGCTCTCGGGCGGCCAGCGCCAGCGCGTGGCGATGGGCCGCGCCCTGGTGCGCGATCCCCAGGTGTTTTTGTTCGATGAGCCGCTCTCCAATCTCGACGCTAAGCTGCGTGTGCAGATGCGCGCCGAAATCAAGGAATTGCAGCAGCGCCTCAAGACCACCACAGTATATGTGACGCATGACCAGATCGAGGCGATGACCATGGCCGATAAAATCGTCATCATGCGGAGCGGCCATGTCGAGCAGATCGGCGCGCCGCTTGATCTCTACGACTATCCCGTCAATCAGTTCGTCGCAGGATTTCTTGGTTCCCCGGCAATGAACTTTCTCGAAGGCGAAATTGTCGACGGCGCGGTGATCACCGCCGATGGATCGCGCTGGCCGCTCCCCACCACATCCACCGGCTACCCCACCGGCCAGAAGGTGGTCTATGGCATTCGTCCCGAACATCTCACGCTCGGGGAGGCGGGAGTGCCGGCGCGGGTACAGGTGGTCGAGCCTACGGGGTCGGAAACCCAGGTGCTGCTGCAAGCCGGCGGGACAACACTGGTCGCAGCCTTGCGCGAGCGCCTACCGGCGCAGCCCGGCGCGGTGCTGCACGTCACCGTTGATGCCACGCGCGCCCATCTCTTCGACCCCGCAAGCGGCGAGCGTCTCGGCTCGATTTTTCCCGTTTCAGGCCACAAGAAATAGTGAAGCGATCCCTGCCATCAGGACCATTTCCGGGGGAATTTAAGTTGGAATTGGCGCCGTTCTGATCTCCATGAAAATCAAGCGGCTTTTGCTGCTGTTGTGGCTGTGGGTATGTGGGCGGCGCGATTTTCAAAAAGCGTTCTTTCCCAAGTTTGATTGATTTTCAGGATCTTCGGCTATACTTGGCAGTCCGCCGTGGTGGTGGCCCCGCAGCAACAGAATTTGTGCGAAAACGTCCAGCCCCATCGCTCTCATGCCATCGCCAGCAACCGCGCCAACGAGGACGCCGCAGCCACGATGGCTTGGCCTTGCCAACGCGGTGCTGCTAGCGGGAACCGCATCAAGGATCTCGCGATCCGCGAAGGCTGCGCGTGCTTCCTGCGGGAAGCCTGGCCGTTCCAAAAACTTCATGCCTATAGCAGCATTTTTTCCGGCCCGCAGGAGCAAAGAGACGCTCCCGCCAGCGGCGTCGTGCCCGAAAGACCGGGAAAATGCCCCCCGCCGAATGCTGATGCCGCCACCGACAAGCCACCGACAAGCAGAGAGCGGCTTGCCGTGCCGCGTTCGGTCTTATGCCGCACTATCCGGGCGAGCAATCATCCCCCAGATCACTCCGCTATGCCGCCGAAAATGTCAATCACGGATTTTGGGGAATATTTGCACCATGAACCGAAACATGCTAAGGTTAGAAAATGGTCAATTCAGATAATGCTCCGGCCTGCTCTCTCGGAATGGCGGCACGGTAGAGCAAGGGAACGTGCTGATGGTCAAACCGCGTAATCTTTGGATTGCATTGGCCGACGGCGGACACGCCCGGTTTCTAAGCGTTGATCACAACCATAAGCTGCATGCCGAGGAGAGCATTGATGCCGCGACCGTGCATTCGCGTTCGTCCGCACTTGGCAGTGATCGACCGGGCCGTGTCTTTGAAAGTGCCAGCTCTGCGCGCCACGCGGTGGCGGCACGTCATGATCCTCATGAAGTGGAGATGCGCAAATTTGTTCATCTAGTAGGTGAAATGCTAAACGCGGCGGCGAAGCGCGGCGCTTTTGAACGGCTGATTCTCATCGCCCCCGCGCCTGCGCTCGCCGAATTACGCACGAGCCTCGATCCCGCGACCGCCGCCAAGGTTGTTGGCACCCTCGCTAAAGATCTTGTTCATATGAGTAACCCCGAAATCGCGCCGCATCTCGAAGCCTTGATCGGACCCGCTCCTGGCAAATCCTAAGAGTCTATGCCAGATCATTATTTCTCTGACTCAAGGCATCATCCCCGGCTCTGCTGGGTTGGCGACGGCGCGTTGCTGAAGGTAGCGTGAAAGCTCTCTGTGACAACCGTCCGCATGGGCGGTGTTTCGAGCCATTGTCGAACGCCTGCCCGACAAGCTGCCGCTGATCTAAAAGCTGCCGCTGATCTATCTGCGGCTGACCGTGCGAGCGGCGGCGGGAATAAATTTCCCAAAGCGCCAGGCGAGAATCGGCAGCACAAGCAGATTGAGCGCCATCGAGCTGATCAGCCCGCCGAGAATGACCAGCGCCATCGGGCCCTCGATCTCGCGCCCCGGATCGCCCATGCCGAAGACCAGCGGCGAGAGGCCGAGTGCTGTGACCAGCGAGGTCATGACGATCGGCGCCAGCCGGTCGGCCGCACCCCGGAGCGCCGTCGCGGCGTTCCAGGCAAGCCCGTCGATCGACACCAGATGATCGTAATGCGAAATCATCATGATCGCGTTGCGCAATGTGATGCCGAACAATGTCACGAAGCCGACCAGCGCACCGAGCGTCAGCACGCCGCCCGCGGCGAATACCGCGAGCACGCCGCCGACCAGCGCGAAGGGCAGATTGGCGAGGATGAGCAGCAGATTGCGCGCGTTTCCGGTAACCACCGAGAGCAATGCGACAACGCCCACGCCGGCGATCACGGCGCGCAGGATGAGATCGCGCGCCGAGCGCGTCTCGGCCTCCGCGGTGCCGGCGAATTCGAGGTAGGTGCCGGGCGGCAGCGCCACCTCGGCGCGGATGCGCGCGCGCGCCGCGCGCGTGAAGGCGCTCGCGTCGCTGGTGGTGATGTCGGCGGTGACACTTTCGACCCGTCGCGCGCCGATATGCTGCACCGTCGCGCGCGCCTCGCCCTCGTAGATATCGGCGACGGCGGCGAGCGGGATGCGCGTGCCATCGAGGGCGCGGAGCGGCAGGTTGCCGATCTCGTCGATCCGCTCGCGCGCTGCTGGCGCAAGCAGCGCCACCACCTTGCGCACCCGGTTGCCCTCATAGACCTCGCCGACCTCGGCGCCCTGATAGGCCGCGGCGAGCAGATCGAGCACATCGCCCGCCATCACCCCGAAACGCCGCAAATCCCGCTCGCGTAGCTGGATCGTCACCTCCGGCGCGCCGGGTGGGGCCTGCAGGGTGATATCGCTCGCCCCGGCGACCCCGGCGAGCGCGCGCGCGACCGCCGGCGCGACACGATCGAGGGCGGCGAAATCCGGCCCGAAGATATTGACGACAAAAGCCGCCGTGTAGCCGGAAAGCGTCTCCTCGATGCGTTCGGTGAGAAAGGGCGTGATCTCGAAGCTCACGCCCTTGAAGCCGCTGAGTGCGGCGCGGAGATCGCGGGTGGCCTGGGCCGCTTGTTTGCCCGAAAGCCCAGGCTTCAGATCGACATCGAACTCGCTGTATTCCGGCCCCCAGGTGTCTTCCGAAAGCTCCGCCCGGCCGACCCGCTGCGCCACCACGCGCACCACCGGCAAGGCCGCGATCGCCTGGCTGATCAGCCGTCCGAGACGGAGCGATTCGGTAATCGAGGTGCCGGGCACCGCCGAGACATGCACCACGAGATGGCCCTCGTTCAGCTCCGGCAAGAAGGCGCCGGCAAAAAACGGCAGGGCGGCGCAGCCGATGCCGGTGAGCAGCGCGGTCGCGGCAAAGACCATGTTGCCGTGGCGCATCGCACCGAGCAGGGCTTTCTTGAAGCGGCGGCGGAGGAAGTGGATCACCGGCGGATCGCGCTGCTCGGCGCGCCGCCGCACCAGCAGCAGCATGGCGAGTGCGGGGGTGATGGTGAGCGCGATCAGCAACGAGGCGAGGATGGCGAGGATATAGGCGAGCGCCAGGGGCGCGAAAAACCGCCCGGCGAGCCCCGGCAAAGCGAGGATGGGCAGAAACACCAGCACGACGATGAAGGTTGCATGCACCACCGCCCCGCGCACTTCGAGCGAGGCGTCGAGCACGACGCGAGAGGCCGGGCGCCCCAGCGCGGCGCGGCGGTTCTCGCGCAGCCGGCGGGTGATGTTCTCGACATCGATCACCGCGTCATCGACCACCTCGCCGATGGCGATCGCGAGCCCGCCGAGCGTCATGGTGTTGAGCGAGACGCCGAGCCATTGCAGCCCGATCACCGCGGCGAGCAGCGAGAGCGGAATGGCCAGGCACGAGATCGCCGCGGTACGCAGATCGAACAGGAAGAGGAACAGCACGACGATCACCAGCACGCCGCCGAGAACCAGCGAATTGCCGACATTGCCGATCGCTGTGCGAATGAAATCGGCCGGGCGGAAGAGATCGTCATCGAGGACGATGCCGCGTTTCTCGAGATCGGGCCGCAGCCCCGCGAGGGCGCGCAGCACCCGCTCCGTCACCTCGACGGTATTGGTGCCGTATTGCGCCGAGACCACCACCACCACCGCCGGCTCGCCCTTCACGCTGGCCCCGCCAAAGGGCGGCAGGGGCGCGGTCGCGATATCGGCGACATCGCCGAGCGTGACGCGCCCGGCGCCCTGCATCGCGACCAGCCGCCCGGCGAGATCGGCGGCGGTGAGCGCCTGGCCCTCCGGGACGAGCACCAGGCGCTGGTTCGGCGTCTCGATGAAGCCTGCCCCGCGCGTGCCGCCGGCCCGGCGCGCGGCATCGAGCACGTCGTTGAAGCCGAGATCGAAGCGCGCGAGGCTTTCCGGGCGGATCCCGATCTGCAAGGCGCCGACCGCGCCGCCGAACACCGCCGCGTTGGCCACCCCCGGCACCGCGAGCAGGCGCGGCCGCACTGTCCAGTCCGCGGCGTCGCGAAGCTCGATCGCGCTGACCCCGGGGGTGGCGCTGGTGAGGCCCAGGATCAGCACGGTGCTGGTCGAGGAGACGAGCGGGGAGAGACTCGGCGGGCTGATGCCGGGCGGCAGGCGGCGGGCGGCGATGGCGAGTTTTTCGGCGGCGATCTCGCGGTCGCGGAACAGATCGCTGCCCTCGCCGAACAGCACCGTGATGACCGATAATCCCTGGATCGAGGTCGAGCGCAGCGCAGCGACCCCGGGTGCGCCGTTCAGCGCGTCCTCGATCGGCTGGGTGACGAGGCGTTCCACCTGTTCCGGCGAAAACCCCGGCGCCTCGGTCTGGATGCCGACCTGAGGCGGTGCGAACTCGGGAAATACATCATAATTGAGGCCGAGCAGGGCGTACCCGCCATAGCCAAGGAGCGTGAAGGCGAGGGCGGCGACGGCGCCGCGAAAGCGGATGGCGAGGCCGATCAGGATCGCCTGCGGGCCGCGCGGCTCGGCGGCGGAATTCAAGGATCGCCACCCTCGTCGCCGAGTTGGATGTGGGAACGAAACTCCTCGGAAAACACCGCCGAGGCGCCGGGGCCGATCAGCCGCAGCTCGGTGGCGTTCGCAAATTGTGGCAGCGGCAGCGGCCATTCCAGGATAAAACCGCCGCCCGGTGCCGGCTGATCGGTCGGGATGGGATGGCGGGCGAAATGGTCGGGGGAGATTTCGAGATAGACCCAGGCGCGGCCCTGCCACCACACCACCGCGTTTTCCGGGACCACCACGCCGGCCGGGCGCAGGCGCCCGGGCAGGAACACGGCCAGCGTCATCCCCGGCACCACGCCACTTCCTGCAGGCGCGGCATAAAACAGCGTTTTCCCCTGGCTCTTGGGATCGACGCGCGGCGCGGGAGAGATCAGCCGCAATGGCGCGCTCGGCACGCCGGATGCGGCCGAGACGACGAAGAACGCCTGCGCCGGCGGATGATCGGCAAGCAGAGGCGCATGGGTTTCGTCGGTATCGGGCGGCAGGGTGACCGAGACGAGAAACTCGTCGGATGCGATCAGTCGCGTCGTGAGCGCCCCGCCATTGATCAGTTCGGGGCCGAGCACGGCGCCAAAGCTCTGCGCGGCGTTTTCGCTCGCGGCGCGGAGATCGGCCTCGGCCGTGGCAAGCGCCGCCTGATCGGCGTGGAACGCCGCCTCGGAGGCCTCGCGCGTTGCCGCCGAGACGTTCTGGTGGTCCTTGTAGAGCGCGGTGTTGCGCTTGAAATCGGCGCGCGAGGCGGCGAGCCTGGCCGCCGCCGCGTCGCGTGCCGCGCGGGCGCGTGCGGCCTCGCGCTGCAGGGCCGAGAGCGGTGCCGGGTCGAGGACGCTGCCGAAGGCGGCGATCTCCTCGGGCTGTGGCGCCGGCTTGAGGGTGATGACGGTGATGCCGTTCTGCGCCCGCGCCTTGTCGTCGAGCACCAGGAGCGGCGTGCCTTCCGGTCCTGGCACGGCCGTCGGAGCCGCCGCGATCGCGTCGCGCGCGGCCGGGCGATCGTCGTTGTCGTCGTCGCCGTGACGGCCGAGAAAACCCGCCAGCAGCACGCCGTCCACCACGACCAGCACGAGCAAGGCGAGAAAGCCAGGCCAGAGACGCCCGCGCCGCCGGCGGCGGCGGCGCGGCGCGGTGCCCTCGGCTTCCGTCACTTGGGGATCTCCGCTGGCACGGTGCCGGCAAATTCGGCGCGCGGCGCGATCGCGAGATCGGGCAGCCGGGCGGTGTCGAGCAGCGGTTGTTGCAAGGCATCCTCCAATTCGCCGCGGGCCTGTCGCTCGGCGGCCTCGGCGTCGAACCAGGTGGCGCGCGCGCGCGCCAGTTCGATGGCACCGGTCAGCCGCGCCGGCTCATCCGCGGCGCCCATCCGGTAGGCCCGCGCGAGGGCGGCGGCGCGGCGCTGTTCCTCGGCCAGGAGCAGGGCGGCGGCGGCCATCGATTCGGCGGCCGCCCGATAGCGGGCGCCGGCCTGATCGACCCCGGCGATGATTTTTGCCTGCAGGGCGAGAAACCGCGCGGCCTCGGCATTGCGCCGCGCCGCGGCCTCGCCGATCCGCCCCTGGTTCTGGTTGAGGATCGGCAGATCGAAGCCTGGCGCCAGCGCGAAGGCGTTGATGCCCTGATACCAGTTATAGCCGGGGCTGAGCACCAGATTGGGGTAGCGGTTGGCGAGCTGTTCGCGGAGCGCCGCTTGCGCCGCGGCATAATTGGCGAGCGCCGCCTGGACATCGGCGCGGCTCGTAAGGGCAGCGCGGCGGAGCGCGCCATCGGCGATATCGCCCGCGATCGGCGGTGGCTGGGCAAAAGCGTCGAAATTGATCGCGACGCCGGCGAGCGCCCGCGCCGGCACCCCGATCGCCGCCGCCAGCGCGGCGCGCGCGCCGAGGGCCGCGTGATCAGCATCGAGGCGCTGCCGATCGAGACCGGCGAGGGTGATCCGCGCCGCCCCGAGTTCGGGAGCGCTGGCATTGCCGAGCGCGACGCGCGAGGCCATTGCCGAGACCAGCAGCGCCATCGGTGCCCGCTCGGCGGTGAGCAAACGCTGCCGCTCCTCGGCCTGCCACAGCGCCAGTAGCGCCGTGCGCACCCCCGCGCGCACCTGCCAGCCAGCTTCCTCCAGATCGTGCCGCGCGGCGACCACCCGCGCGTCGGCCTGATCGATGCGTGCATCGCGCTTGCCGAAGGTTTCCAGCACGACATTGACGACGCCACCGAAAAGGAAGGGGGGCGGGACGAAGGCGACGCTCGGATTAGGCCGCTCGGCCGCGGTCACGGTGCTCGCCTGGGCGTTTGCCAGCGCGCTCCGCGCGATATCGAGATCGGGGTGAAAATAGAGCGCGGCCAGGGTCAGCGCGCCGAGGCTCCAGGGCGGCGGCGCGGCGGGCGGGGCTTGGGGCGCCGGCGCTTGCAGGCGCTCGGCCGCGGCGATGAAGGAAAGCAGACGCGGATCATCGAGGCGGCGGGCTTCGAGGGCCGCGGCGCTGTCGCTGGGTGAGAGCGGTTTTTCCGCGGGCTTGTTGGCACCACCGCAGCCGGCGGAGAGCGCGAGCGGCAACGCAAAGAACAGCAACGGCGCGGCGCGGCGGTATTTTCCGAGCATCGGCGTCCTGCGCTTCCCTCTCGTCCTCTCCGGAAGGAAACTTCCGGCTTGCAACCGTTTCAAGCAGTTGCCGGAACCGGTTGAACCCGTCAAGCGCGGAGTTAGGGGGTGCTCTCGTAACGCCGGGCGCGGAGTGCGGCGGCGAGCGTGCCTTCATCGAGCGTCTCCAGCGAGCCGCCCATCGGCAATCCTTGCGCGAGCCGGCTGATGGCAACCCCGCT
>JAKCCP010000259.1 GCA_021841985.1 Pseudomonadota bacterium
CTCGATGCGCTGGTGCTCACCCAGTTCGCCGGGCTGCTGATCGATCGCGTGCTGCGTGGTGCGGTGCCGCTGCGCTTCATCGCCTTTGCCGCGGTCGGCCTCGTCGGGGTCGGCGCGAATCTCGCGTCGCTGGCCGCCGGGCGGGCGATGGGGCTTGGCTTCTCGCTCGCCCAGGCGATCGCGACGGTGATCGCCATGGGGGTCAATTTTCAGCTCAACAACACCCTCACCTATCGCGACCAGCGTTTGCGCGGGACGCGGCTGTGGCGTGGCCTGGTGCTGTTCATGCTGTTTTGCGGGATCGGCGCGGTGGCCGATCTCGGCATCGCCCGCACCCTCTATGAAGACCACAATTCCCTCACCGTCGCCGGCGCCGCCGGGGCGATCGTCGCGGTGGTGTGGAATTACGCCATTTCCGCGACCCTGGTCTGGCGCGCGCGATGAGCGGGATAGGGTCCAGGGACAGTGTCCCTGGCGGGGGTGAGGGGCAGCGCCCCTTACCTTCCTGGCCTTTCTTTCTCCTCGCCCTCCTCGCCCTGACCGCCATCCGCCTCTGGGTCGCGGCGCGGACGCCGCTATCCCCGGACGAGGCATATTACTGGGTATGGTCGCGGGCGCTGGCGCCGGGCTATCTCGATCACCCGCCGATGGTGGCGCTGTTCGTGCGCCTCGGGGTCGCCCTGGCTGGCCCGTCGGCGCTCGGGGTGCGGCTGCTCGCGCCGCTTTCGGCGCTGATCGGCTCGCTCCTCCTGGCCTTGGCGGCGGAAGATCTGGCCCCCGGGCGGCGCGCCGGGGTCTGGGCGGCGGTGCTGTTCAATGCGACGTTGCTGATGGCGGCGGGGGCGGTGACGATGACGCCGGACACGCCGCTCATGCTGTTCTGGACGGCGACGCTGTGGGCGCTGGCGCGGTTCGTCGCGAGCGGCAAGGGCGGTTGGTGGCTTCTCGCCGGGGTTTTCGCCGGGCTCGCTTTGTGCAGCAAATATACCGGATTATTGCTGTTCGTCGGCGCCGGGGCGTGGCTGCTCGCGGTGCCGGCGCTGCGCCCCTGGCTTGGACGCTGGCCGGTTTGGGGCGGGGCGGGGCTCGGGTTTTTGCTCTTCGCCCCGGTCGTCGCGTGGAATGCCGGGCACGCTTTCGCGAGTTTCGCCAAACAGGGCGGGCGCAATGCCGTTTGGCATCCCGGCCTGCGGTTTCTCGGCGAATTGGTCGTGGGACAAATCGGGCTCGCGACCCCTTTGGTGTTTTGGCTCGCTTTGGCCGGCTTGGCGGCCATCGCCCGGCGGTTTTGGCGAAAGCTTGCGGCCGAAGACGGGCTTTTGCTGGCCTTGGGGGCGCTGCCGGGCCTGGTTTTCCTCGAACACGCGATCGGCGATCGGGTGCAGGCGAATTGGCCGGCGATCTGCTATCCGGCGGCGCTGGTCGCGGCGGGCGGGCTGGGGGGCGTCTGGCGGCGTTGGCTGGCGCCAGCGGCGGCGCTCGGTTTTCTCATCACCGGCCTGGTCTATTGGCAGGCGGTCGCGGCGCCGCTGCCGCTGCCCCGGCGGTTCGACCCGACGCTGGCGCGGCTTGGCGGCTGGCGCGAATGGGCCGACGAGATCGAGGCGGCGCGGCGGGCCAGCGGCGCCACTTACGTTGCCGATGAGAATTACGGCGAGGCGGCGATGCTCGCCTGGCTTTTGCCGCGCGGCGTGGTGGTGATCGGGCTCGCGCCGCGCTGGGCGCTGTTTTCGCTCCCGCGCGGCGAGGGGGCGCTCGCCGCGGCGCCGGCGCTGCTCCAACCCGGGCTGCTGGTCGAGAGCGCGCGGCGGGCGGCGCGCCCGGGCGACGCCGGGCTCGCCATCGCGCCGCGCGGCGAGGTCATCCGCCAGCGCGCCGGCGTGACCGCCGAGCGCTACCGGTTGTATCTTTTGCGTCTCGGCGACGGCGCGCCGCCGGCGGCGGTGCTGCCGCGTCCATGACGGGAGCCGAGGGAGGGCGTGTGATGGCCGAGGGCTTGCCTGAATTCAGGGATGTGGCGGCGGCGGCGGCGCGGCTCGCCGGCCTGGTCGTGACCACGCCGCTGGTCTCGCACCCGCTGCTCGATGAGATCACCGGCGGTCGGATCTTCCTCAAGGCCGAGCCGCTCCAGCGCACCGGCAGCTTCAAATTTCGCGGCGCCACCAACGCCGTGCTGCGCCTTCCGGCGGCGGCGCGGGCGGCGGGCATCGTCACCTATTCCTCCGGCAATCACGGCCAGGCCGTCGCCGCCGCCGCCGCCGCCGCCGGGATCGCGGCGAGCGTCTTCATGCCGGCCGATGCGCCGGCGATCAAACGCGCCAGCACCGCAAGCTGGGGGGCGGAGATCCGGCTCTATGACCGCGCCCGCGAGGATCGGGAAGCGCTCGCCCTTGCCTTCGCCGAAGCGCGCGGCGCCGCGATCATCCCCCCTTTCGACCACCCGGACGTCATCGCCGGGCAGGGGACGCTGGCGCTGGAGATCTTCGCCGAATGCCGCGCCCGCGGGGTTTCGCCGGAGGCGCTGCTGGTCTGCACCGGCGGCGGCGGGCTGATCGCCGGCTGCGCCCTCGCGGCCGCCGGCGCCGCGCCCGAGACCCGGGTTTATGCCGTCGAGCCC
>JAKCCP010000220.1 GCA_021841985.1 Pseudomonadota bacterium
GATCTTGCACCAGTAGATTTCGCCGGGGTGATAGTCGAACACCAGATCATGGGTGTAGGCGGCCCAGACGAGATACCCGCCGGTGGTGTGCAAAACGCCCTTGGGCTGGCCGGTGCTGCCCGAGGTGTAAAGGATGAACAGCGGGTCCTCCGCCCCCATCGGCTCGGCCGGGCAGTCGGGCTCGGCCTTGGCGAGCAGGGCAGCGTAGTCGTGATCGCGCCCTTCCCGCATCGGCACGTCGGCCCCGGTCACCGCAACCACCACGACATGCTCGACCTCGGGGCAGGATTGCAGCGCCACGTCGGCATTTGCCTTGAGCGCCACGCGCCGCCCGCCGCGCCGGCCTTCATCGGCGGTGATGAGCACGCGCGAGCCGCAATCGTTGAGCCGCCCGGCCAGGCTGTCGGGCGAGAAGCCGCCAAACACCACCGAATGGATGGCGCCGATGCGGGCACAGGCGAGCATCGCGACGGCCGCCTCGATGACCATCGGCAGATAGATCGTCACCCGGTCGCCTTTCTTGACGCCGAGGGTTTTCAGGGCATTGGCGAGCCGGCAGACTTCCGCGTGCAGGGCGCGATAGGTGATGGTTTTGTGCATCCCCGGATCGTCGCCCTCCCAGAGGATCGCCACCTGATCGCCGCGCGTCGCGAGGTGGGCATCGAGACAGCAGGCGGCGGCGTTGAGCACGCCATCCTCGAACCACTTGATCGTGACGTCGCCAGCAAACGAGGTATTCTTGATCCGCGTCGGCGGCTTGATCCAGGGAATGCGCCGGGCCTGCTCGGCCCAGTAACCCGCCGGGTCGTGCGCCGCGCGTTCGGCGTGCGCGCGATAGGCGGCGGCGTCGAGATGGGCCTGGCGCGCGATTTCCGGCTTTACCGGAATGATCATTTCATCCGACATGACGACGTTCCTTCCTCAGCCACTGTCCCCGGCCCGGAAGCGCCTGACTTCTGGGCCGGGCAGGGGATCGAGCCCCCTATTCAGCACCATCTGGCGTGGTCTGTTAATAGGCGAGGAACCGATCCTACGCGGGAGGGTTCCGCGCGCCGAATTCCGGCGGGGGAGGGCTTCCAAGCCGACGGTCGTTCTGGCATGTATGTTTTGCCCCTGGCATGGCCATTCGCGCCAGAGGGGGCAATGACGGCGCAATCTCTCTCTCCCCGGGTGCGAAATCCCGGATCATCTGACAAGGAAATGCCCCGGATGCTCTTGGCCGAAATCATCGTCATTGCCTGTGGCGCGCTGGCCATCGCCTATGGCTGGTCCACCGCCCGCCACGTGCTCGCGGCAAGCCCCGGCACCGCGCGCATGCAGGAGATCGCCGGCGCCGTGCAGGAAGGTGCGCGGGCCTATCTCAACCGGCAATATACCACCATCGCCGGCGCCGGGCTGGTCATCATGATCCTGCTCGCGATCACCCTTGGCCTGCACGTCGCGATCGGGTTCCTGATCGGCGCGGTACTTTCGGGCACGGCCGGCTATGTCGGCATGAATGTTTCGGTGCGCGCCAATGTGCGCACTGCGGAAGCGGCGAAAAGCGGGCTCGCCGCCGGGCTTTCGCTCGCCTTCCGGTCGGGGGCGATTACCGGGATGCTGGTGGTCGGTTTGGGATTGCTGGGCGTGACGATCTATTATCTCATCCTGCGCCACGGCATGGCGGGCGATGATCTGCGTCCGGTGCTGGAGGCGATGGTGGCGCTCTCCTTCGGCGCCTCGCTGATTTCGATCTTTGCCCGTCTCGGCGGCGGCATCTTCACCAAGGGCGCCGATGTCGGGGCTGATCTCGTGGGCAAGCTAGAGGCCGGCATTCCCGAGGATGACCCGCGCAACCCCGCCGTCATCGCCGATAACGTCGGTGACAATGTCGGCGATTGCGCTGGCATGGCGGCCGACCTCTTCGATACCTATGTCGTCACCGTGGTCGCCACCATGCTGCTTGCGGCGATCTATTTCGTGCCGCCGGGGCGCGACAAATTGCTTTTCCTGCCGCTCCTGATCGGCGGCGTGTGCATCGCGACCTCGGTGGTCGGCACCTATTTCGTCAAGCTCGGGGCGAACGGCAATATCATGGGCGCGCTCTACCGTGGCCTGATCGTCACCGGCGGGCTCTCGGTGGTGGCGATCGCCATCGTCATCGCGCTCTGGATCGGATTCTCGACAAAAATCCCGACTTCGGCCGGGTTTTCCGTCACCGGCTTCGATCTCTTCATCTGCGCGCTGATCGGGCTTGCGGTCACCGGGCTTCTGGTGTGGATCACCGAATACTACACCTCGACCGAATACCGCCCGGTGCGCAGCATCGCGCAAAGCTCGACCACCGGGCACGGCACCAATGTCATCCAGGGCCTCGCGATCTCGATGGAGGCAACCGCTTTGCCGGTGATTGTGATTTCGGCCGGCATCATCTGCGCCTCGATCACCGCCGGTCTCTTCGGCATCGCCATCGCCGCGACCACCATGCTGGCGCTGGCCGGCATGATCGTGGCCCTCGACGCCTATGGCCCGGTCACCGACAATGCCGGCGGCATCGCCGAGATGGCGGATCTGCCGAAAGAGGTCCGTGTCACCACCGATGCGCTGGATGCCGTCGTCAACACCACCAAGGC
>JAKCCP010000349.1 GCA_021841985.1 Pseudomonadota bacterium
AAATACGCCGAATCCATGGGCAAGAAAGACAATCTCGCGCTGGTCGGCGAGGATATGCGGGAAGGTTTGACGGCGGTGCTCTCGGTCAAGGTGCCGGACCCGAAATTCTCCTCCCAGACCAAGGACAAACTGGTCAGCTCCGAGGTCCAGCCGGTGGTCCAGGCGGTGACGTCGGACGCGATCGCGCATTGGTTCGAGACCCATCCGAAAGAAGCGCGCGGCATCATCCAAAAGGTGATGGACGCGGCGTCGGCGCGCGAGGCGGCACGCAAAGCGCGCGACTTGACCCGGCGCAAGGGCGTGCTCGATGTCTCGACACTGCCGGGCAAGCTCGCCGATTGCCAGGAGCGCGATGCCGCGAAAGCCGAGATCTTCATCGTCGAGGGCGACAGCGCCGGGGGGTCGGCAAAACAGGGCCGCAATCGCAAGTCTCAGGCGATCCTGCCGCTCAAGGGCAAAATCCTCAATGTCGAGCGCGCGCGTTTCGATCGCATGCTGTCCTCGGCCGAAGTCGGCACGCTGATCACCGCGCTCGGCACCGGCATCGGGCGCAGCGATCCCGATCAGGGCGGCTTCGATATCAACCGGCTCCGCTACCATCGCATCGTCATCATGACCGACGCCGATGTCGATGGCTCGCATATCCGCACGCTCCTCCTCACGTTCTTCTTCCGCCAGATGCCGGAACTGATCGCGCGCGGCCATCTCTACATCGCGCAGCCGCCGCTCTATCGCGCCAAGCGGGGCAATGACGAGCGCTATCTGAAGGATGACGCGGCGCTCGAACAATTCCTGATCGGCAAGGCGCTCGCCGAGGCGCGGCTCGCCTATGCCGATGGCCGGGTGTTCGCCGGCGCCGAACTGGCCGAGGAAATGGGGTTCCTTCGCGAGGTGAGCCACCGTCTTGCGCGTCTCGGCCATGCGACGGCACCGGTTGCGCTGCTCGAACAGGCGGCGATCGTCGGCATTCTCGCCCCCGATGCGGTGCATGACGCCGCGCGGGCGCAGAACTTCGCCGCACGGCTCGATGCGGTCTCGCTGCCGAACGAGCGCGGCTGGGTGGTCGCTCCCGATGGCGGCGGGCTGGTGTTCGGGCGGACCGTGCGCGGCGTCACCGAACGCCATCACCTCGATGCGACGGCGCTCAAGAGTGCCGAAGCGCGCTGGCTCGCCGAGCGCGCCGAACGGCTGCGGGGCGGTTTCGCGACCCCGGCGCGACTCGATCTCGAAAAGGACGGAAGCGAGGTCTTCGGCCCGCACAGCGCCTTCGAGCGCATCCTGGCGGAGGGGCGGCGCGGTCTTTCCATCCAGCGCTTCAAGGGCCTCGGCGAGATGAACCCAGAGCAGCTCTGGAAAACCACCCTCGACCCCGCGACCCGGACGCTTTTGCAAGTGCGTGTCAGCAGCGACGAAGAAGCGGCCGAGGTGTTCAGCACGCTGATGGGCGATGTCGTCGAGCCGCGGCGCGAATTCATCGTCGGCAACGCTCTCAGGGTGGCCAATCTCGACGTTTAGAGAAAAAACATGCGGTGGATGACGCTCTCTCTGGTTCTGTTTTCCGTGATTCTGTTTGCCCTGGCCTCCACCGCCGCGCGCGCCCAGGGGCTGGCTTTCGTGATCGATTCGGGAGCGGCGGCGATCAGCGTTGTCGATGTGGCGAGCGCGCGCGAAATTCGCCGCGTGCCGGTGCTGCGCGAGCCGCACCACATGGCGCTGACCCCCGATCATCGCTTTCTCCTGATCGGCGATACCGCCGGCAATGAGCTGATCTTTCTCGATCCCGTCTCTGGCGGGGTCGCGCGGCGGATACCGATGCCCGATCCCTACCAATTGCAGTTCAGCCCGGACGGCAAGACCCTGGTGGTGACCGAACTGGCGCGCAACCGGGTCGATATCTATGACGCGGGGAGCTATCATCTACGCTTCCGGCTCGCGTTGGGCTCGTTCCCGAGCCACATCAATTTTTCGCCGGATTCGAAAACCGCTTTTGTTACCCTGCAACAATCCAACCAGTTGGTGGCGATCGCGACCGGGTCCGGAGACATAAGCTGGAAAATCGCTATCGGCGACACGCCGGCCGGCGTGCTCTGGCTCGATGGTCGGGTGCTGGTCGCGGTGATGGGCCGGGATGGTCTTGCCGTCGTCAATCCGGCAAACGGCGCGATCGAACGCCGCGTCGCCACGGGCCGCGGGGCGCATAATCTTTTCCTCTCCCCCGATGGCAGGACGCTCTATGTCGCCAACCGGGTCGATGGCACGATCGCCGTGCTCGACCCCAAGACTCTCGTGGTGCAACGCGAGATTTCGCTTCCCGGCGGGCCGGACGATCTCGATTTCGCACCCGACGGAAAGCTCTGGGTGACACGGCGCTTTGCCCATAGCGTCGCCGTTCTCGACCCCGCGAGCGGCAAGTATGAGATCATCGAAGTGGGCCGCTCGCCGCATGGCATCTGGCTGAACACGCATGATCATTTGCCGCGCGCCGTCGCCGGGGCGCCAGCGGGACATTCATGAGCGACCCCCTCGACACCATCGCCGGGTGGATCGCGGAACACGCGGCGATCCCGCTGCTCTGGCATCTCGGCCTGATGCAATGGGAGGATCTGGCCT
>JAKCCP010000236.1 GCA_021841985.1 Pseudomonadota bacterium
CACATCGAGGCTGCCGCCGTCGGGCAGGGTGAGACGTTGGGTGCTGCCGCGCACCGCGTCCAGGAACGGGACGGTGAGGGCATAATGCCGGTCCGCGCCGCGCCGCCGGCCGCGCCCCTGGCCGCGCCCTTGGCCGCCTCCCTGGGCTTGCGCGCCGAACAACTCGGAGAGGATGTCGCCGAGATCGTCATCGCCCGCATCGTCGGCGCCGTGGCGATAGCGGGCGCCGGCGGCGCTTTCGGCGTGGGCGCGATAGGGGCGAGCATCGGGCGGCGGCTGTTCATGGCCGGCGGCGTCGATTTCGCCGCGGTCGAAGCGAGCCCGCGCGGCGGGGTCGGCGAGCAGCGCATGGGCGGCGTTGATGGCCTTGAAACGCGCCTCGGCGCCGGGGTCGTTGGGGTTCAGATCGGGATGCGAGGCTTTGGCGAGCTTGAGAAAGGCGGCACGGATCTGCGGCTCCGTCGCGTCGCGCGGAACACCCAGGAGGTGATAGGGATCGTCAGCCACTGGCGCTCTCCATCGGCGGGCTCGGGCGCTCCTGATATAGCCGCAAATGGCGCCTCGCCCGAGGGGGTGGAAAAAAAATCGCCATCGCCTGCATCCGTCCACGCCGCTCGCCGGTATCGGAAACAGCGGCCGCCGATGGCCGCGAGGACACACACAGCAGGAGACGGCGCATGAAACGGATGTTCACTCTTTCTTTGGCGGCGGGCATCGGGCTCGCGGCCCTTCAGACCCAGGTCTGGCAGACCCAGGCCTGGGCGGCGCAGGACAGCCTGGTGATGGTCGGCGGACAGGCCATGTATCCCTCCAAGACGATCGTGATGAACGCCATCAATTCCGCCGATCACACGACGCTGGTCGCGGCGGTGAAGGCGGCGGGGCTGGTCGATGCGCTGAACGGCAAGGGCCCGTTCACCGTCTTCGCCCCGACCGATGAAGCGTTCAACGATCTGCCGCCGGGCACCGTCGCGACGCTGGTCAAGCCGGAGAACAAGGCGACACTGACCAAGATCCTCACCTATCACGTGGTGGCCGGCGATTACACCTCGACCGCGCTCCGCAAGCAGATCCTCGCCGGCAATGGCACGGCGACGCTGAAGACGCTCGAGGGCGGCACGCTCACCTTCATGATGAACGGCTCGCAGAACATCGTCATGAAGGACGAGAAGGGCCGCGTCGCCGACATCACCATCTATGACGTCAAGCAGTCGAACGGCGTCATCCAGGTCGTCGACAAGGTGCTGATGCCGAACTGAATTTTCTCCCCGACTGGTCTCGCGACACCCGGGAAGGCGCTGTCTTCCCGGGTTTTTTCATGCCCGGTTTTTCATGCCCGGTTTTTTGCGGGGAAACTGGCTTATTCGACGGCGGTCAGCGTGCCGGCATAGAGCACCGGGCCGGTCGGCTGGCCGGTCGGCGAGCCGCCACGGGGTTCGAGGCTGATCATGAGCTGGGTCGCCGGCCCGGCATCCGCCGCCCGCACCATGTGGGCGCCTTGCGCCGGCAGCACGCCGAGCGAGCGCGGCCGCGTCCCGCCCGCCGGCAATTCCCAGAGTTCGAGGCTGCGATCGGCGGCGACAGGGAGCGGTGCGGCGCTGGCGATGGCGATTTCGCCGTTCCCGTTCATCATCGCCATGAAGACCGGCCCCTGGCCGCTCGCCGGCGTCAGCGTCGCGACGGCGCGGGGGGTGGGAGCGGGCAGGGGGGGCGTGCGCCAGAGCAGGATGCCGGCGAGGGCGGCGGCGAGGGCCAGGGCGCCGGCGGTCCCCGCTTGCCACAAGCGAAGCCGGCGGCGGATTTGCCCGGCGGCGAGATCGAGGCGCGGCGGCGGCAGTGACGCCGCGATGCGCTGCCAGAGTTCGGGCGGCGGCGCGGTCTCGGGGAGCAACGTCGCGAGCGGCGCGAGCCTTTCCTCCCAGCCCCTGATCGCCGCCGCCAGCGCCGGCTCGCGCGCCGCCCGCGCGGCAACCGCGGCCGCGGTCGCGGCATCGAGGCAGCCGAGCACGTATTCGCCGGCGAGGAGATCGGGATCGTCGTCGATACCGCTCATGGTTCGAGACATTTCTTCAGGGCTTGCAGCGCCCGCCGGATCCAGGATTTTATCGTCCCCAGCGGCTGTTTGGTCACCGTCGCAAGCTCCTGGTGCGACAGCCCATCCACGAAGGCGCTGAGAACCAGGCGCCGGCGATCTTCCTCCAAGGTTTCAAGACAACGATGCAGGGCCTTGCCTTCGCTGCTGGAAAGCAGGGCGGCGAGCGGGTCCGGCGCATCATCTGCGGCCTCGGGGATCTCGGCGCCGAGGGTTTCGCGGCCATGGCGGCGGATGAGATCGAGGGCGCGATAGCGCACCAGGCTGAGCAGCCAGGCTTCGGCGTGCCCACGGGCGGCGTCGAACTGGCCGGCGTTCTGCCAGAGCTGGAGAAACGCCTCCTGCATGGCATCGGCGGCGAGCGCCGATTGCCGGGTGATGCGGAGGGCGACCGCGTAGAGCCGGTTCGCCCGGGTCTCGTAGATCCGGCGGAAGGCGGCGCGATCACCTTGCGCCGCGCGGCGGATCAGGGCGGCGAGGTCATCGCCGGCCTGATCGAAGGGCGGATATCCGGGC
>JAKCCP010000366.1:0-4896 GCA_021841985.1 Pseudomonadota bacterium
AGAGCCGCGCGTCCCCAACCGCCGGGTGATGGCGCTGCTGGAAGGCTGCGCGGCGACGGTGCTCGCCCTGCACGGCGACCTCTCCCCCGCCGAGCAGGATCGCGCGCTGAGTATCGCCGCCGGGCGGCGCGTCGTGCTCGCGAGCGCGATCGCCGAGACCTCGCTCACCGTCCCCGGCGTGCGGGTGGTGATCGATGGCGGCTTCCGCCGCGTGCCCGAACTCGATCCCGGAACCGGCCTCACCCGGCTGGTGACGCGGCGGATCAGCCGCGCGAGCGCGACCCAGCGCGCCGGCCGCGCCGGGCGGGAGGGGCCGGGGCGCGCGATCCGGCTGTGGACGGCGGCGCTGGAGCGGGGCCTGGCGCCGACCGACGCCCCGGAAATCCTCAACGCCGAACTGTCCTCGCTGCTGATCACCTGCGCCGCCTGGGGCACCGCGCCGGAAGCCCTCCCCTTTCTCGACCCGCCACCGGCCGCGGCCCTCGCCGCGAGCGCGGCGCTCCTCCGTGATCTCGGCGCGCTGGACAGCGCGAACCGTCTCACCCCGGCCGGCCGGCGCATGGCCGAACTCGGCGCCGAGCCCCGGCTCGCGGCGATGATGCTGGCGGCAGAAACCACTATGGAGAAAGCCTTGGCGGCAGATCTTGCCGCGATACTTGAGGAGCGCGATCCGCTCCGGGGCGCCAATGCCCCGGCCGATATCGGGCTTCGTCTCGGGCTTTTGTCGCGGGGATCGGGGGAGCGGGGCGGCGTGATCGCGCGCCTCCGCCAGACGGCTCGGCAGTATCGCCGCCGGCTCGGCGCCGCGGACGACGAGAAAGACGCGCCAATGGATCGCGAAGCCGATCACGAAGCCGGCCGTGAAACCCTGGGGCGGCTGCTCGCCGCCGCGTTCCCCGATCGCATCGCGGCGCGACGCGGTGAGCCGGGAAGTTTCCGCCTCTCCGGCGGCGGCGGCGCGCGGCTCCCGGCCGGCGATCCGCTCGCCCGCGCCCCGCTTCTGGTCGTCGCCAGCCTCGAAGCCAAAGGGGCGTCGCTGATCCGGCTCGCCGCCCCCCTCGATCCCGCGCGCCTGCCGCCGGCGCTCGCGGCGCGCGTCACCGAAACCATAGACACCAGCCTCGATCCCGCGACCGGCGAGGTCTTCGCCCGCCGCCGTCGCCGCCTCGGCGCGCTGATCCTCGAGGATCGCACCCTCCCCGCCGCCCTCGATGCGCGCGCGGCCGGGCTCGGCGCCTGGATCACCGCCGATCCCGCGCGGCTGCCCTGGCGCGATCGCGCCCGCCAGACCCAGGCGCGGATCGGCTGTCTGGCGCGGCTGGCGGGGCGCGACAGCGGTGCCGCCCCCTGGCCCGAGAGCGATGACGCGGCGATCGCGCGGCGTCTCGCGGCTGCCCTCGCCGACGGGCGGGTCACGCTCGAACGCGCCACCGATCTCGGCGATTTCGATCTCGCCGAGTTCCTCCTCGCCGGCCTCACCGCGTCGCAACGGGCGGAACTCGGGCGCGAATTGCCCGAGCATATCAACCTTCCCGGCGGGCGGGCGGCGATCGATTACACCGGCGAGACCCCGCTCGCCTCGGCGCGGGCGCAGGTTTTCTTCGGCCTCGGTGCCACGCCGAAACTGGCCGGCGGACGCCTCCCGCTCCGGATCGCGCTGCTCTCGCCGGCCGGGCGGCCGGTTGCGATCACCGGCGACCTCGCCGGGTTCTGGCGGAGCGGCTGGGCCGAGGTCAGGCGCGACATGCGCGGGCGCTATCCGCGCCACCCCTGGCCGGAAAACCCCGCCACGACGCCGCCGGCGCCGCGAACGGGCCATAATAAGCCGATCTAACCGCCTGATATCGTGATATCAGAACCTTGTCGCGCCCCCGGTGCGACGCCATTTCGGCGAGGATAGCGAGAGGCGTGGAGGGATCGTATGCGAGGGCGTTTGAAGATGTCTGGCGAGTGGCGCGTGGCCGGCATCGCCCTGCTGGCGGCGTCGCTGTCCTCGCTCGCCGCCTTGCCGGCCCGGGCCGATGATGGCCCGCCTTCCTTCGCGCCGCTGGTCCATAAAGTCCTGCCCGGCGTCGTCAGCATCGCCGTCACCGAGCCGCTCAACACCAATGAGGCGCTGGACGCCCTGCCGCCGGCGCTGCGCGGCACGCCATTCGAGAAGCAGTTCCGCGAACAGCTCCGCCGCCGCCCCGAAAAGGCGACCGATGCCGGCGCCGGCTTCATCATCGATGGCAGCGGCCTCATCGTCACCAACAACCACGTCGTCGGCGTCGCCAAGGATATCGAGGTCACCCTGGCCGACGGCACCAACCTTCCCGCGCGCGTCATCGGCGCCGACGAACTCACCGATATCGCGGTGCTCAAGGTGCGCCCGCCGGGCACCCTCCCGGTCGTCGCCTGGGGGCGTTCGCGCGCGGTCGAGGTCGGGGACTGGGTGCTGGCGGCGGGGAACCCGTTCGGGCTCGCCAATTCGATCACCGCCGGCATCGTCTCGGCGCGCGGGCGCGACATCGAGACCGGGCCGTTCGATGATTTTTTGCAGATCGACGCGCCGGTCAATCCGGGCAATTCCGGCGGCCCGATCTTCAACATGAAGGGGGAAGTGGTCGGCATCAACACCGCCATCGTCTCGCCCTCCGGCGGCTCGGTCGGCATCGCCTTCGCCATCCCGAGCGACGAGGCGAGCGTCGTCGTCGGCACGCTCGTCGCCCATGGCCATATCGACCGCGGCTGGCTCGGCGTCGCGCTCGCGGATCTGCCCGATAACGGCAATGATCCCGGCGTCGCCGTGACCCAGATCGTGCAAGCGGGGCCGGCGGCGCTGTCGGGGGTGCGGAGCGGCGACATCATCCTTTCGGTTAATGGCCAGCCGGTTTACAATACTCAGGGGCTGATCCGCAGCGTCGCCGCCATTCCGCCAGGGCGCAACGCGCGTCTGACGGTGTTCCGCGCCGGCAAGGCGGTTCAGATCAGCGTCACCGTCGGCCACCGCCCGCCGATGCGCGCCGAGTAGAGGAGGATGACATCGCTTTCGCTCAGCCATCCCCCTCTCAATTTTTGTTTGATCGCGTGATTCGGACCTACGGCGATTCCGCCTTCGGTCATCACGCTCTAGCAGGCTGCTAGGGCGCGAGCTTACCCGCAACCTCGGCCAGGATGTTCCGCCATGGCGAGACCAGATGAAGCGCCAGATGAAGTGCAAGAGGCGTTGAAGGCGCGAAAATCATGACACGAAACCCCCGATTCCCGCTGTTTTCCAGGCGCAAGGCCGGTGTCGCCGGGCTCGTCGCCGTGATGCTCTCGTTTCTCCTCGTTAGCGGGCGGGCGATGGCCGAGGGCATGCCGGAGAGCTTTGCCGATGTCGTCGAGAAAGTCTGCCCGGCGGTGGTCAATATCGCCGTCACCGCGCTGATCGACGATCCGGTGACCGAGGAAGCCGCCAATTCATCCGGCGCCATGGCGCCGGCCAGCATGGCGACGCCGCCCAAAACCGCCGAGGCCGCGCCCACGCCGCAAAAGAGCGTGAGCGGGACGCCGAACGTCGCGACCGGAATGCCGACGATGCCGAACACCATGAACGGCACGCCGATGGAGAAATTGTTTCGCGAGCGCATGCGGGCGCGGCACGTGAAGCTGGTCGGCTCCGGCTTCATCATCGACCGCTCCGGCCTGATCGTCACCAATAATCACGTCATCGCCAAGGCCGCCGCCCTCGACGTGACGCTCGCCGACGGCACCATCCTGCCGGCGCGCGTCGTCGGCGCCGATGATTTCAGCGACATCGCCATTCTCCGCGTCGATCCGCCGCACCCGCTGCCGGTGGTCACCTGGGCGCCTTCGGCCGGGATGCGGCCGGGCGACTGGGTGATCGCGATCGGCAACCCGTTCGGCCTCGGCACCTCGATCTCGGCCGGCGTGTTCTCCGCCCGCGGCCGCGATATCGGCGCCGATCCCTATGACGACTTCCTGCAAATCAATGTCGCGATCAACCCCGGCAATTCCGGCGGCCCGCTGTTCGACGCCAAGGGCCGCGTCGTCGGCATCAACACCGCGACCGAGGCGCCCAATGGCGGCTCGGTCGGCATCGGCTTCGCCATCCCGAGCGAATTCGCCCTCTCGATCATCAACACTTTGCGCGCCGAGCATCATATCGAGCGCGGCTGGCTCGGGGTCCGCTTTACCGGCAACCCGCTGGCGGCGCAGGATGACGGGGTGGAGATCGATGCCTTGCAGCCGGGGGGGCCCGGCGCCGCCAGCGGATTGCGGATGCATGATCGCATCCTCGCGGTCAATGGCGCGGAAGTGGACACGCCGCGCGACGTGGTGCGCGCCATCGCCGCCTTGCCGCCGGGGAGTGCCGCGGCTCTGGTGGTGCGGCGCAAGAACAGCAATATCGAATTGCCGGTGATCGTCGGTCGGCGGCCGGAACTCGGAGGGGGGTAGGGCGGGCATGCGCATTCTGCTGGTCGAGGACGACAAGGACGTCGGCGGCTTCGTCGCCAAGGGGCTGCGCGAGGCCGGGCATGTCGTCGAGCACGCGGATAATGGCCGCGACGGGCTGTTTCTCGCCGCCAGCGAGAATTTCGACGCGATCATCCTCGACCGCATGTTGCCGGGCGGGGTCGATGGTCTTCGCCTGCTGGAGACGCTGAGGACGCAGAACAACCACACGCCGGTCCTGTTCCTCTCCGCCCTCGCCCAGGTCGATGACCGCATCCGCGGCCTCAAGGCGGGTGGCGACGATTATCTCACCAAGCCGTTCGTGTTCGCCGAACTCCTCGCCCGCGTCGAGGCGCTGGCCCGGCGCAGCAAGAACGAGGGGCCGCAGACCAAGCTCACGGTCGCCGATCTGGAGATGGATCTGCTGGCCCGGAGCGTGCGGCGCGCCGGCAGATC
>JAKCCP010000366.1:4906-13336 GCA_021841985.1 Pseudomonadota bacterium
GCCGGCCAGAAGATCGATCTCCAGCCACGCGAATTCCGCCTCCTCGAATATCTGATGCGCCATGCCGGCCAGGTCGTGACGCGCACCATGCTGCTCGAAGGGGTGTGGGATTATCATTTCGACCCCCAGACCAATGTGATCGACGTGCATGTCTCGCGCCTGCGCCAGAAAGTGGACAAGCCCTTCGCGACCGCGCTGATCCAGACCATCCGTAACGCCGGCTACATGCTGCGGGCGGAAGCGGAATAAGGCGGGCGCCATGCGCGAGGCCGGCCCGGCTGCAACCCTCGCCCCGGGGCCACGCGCGCGCCCCTGGCGGCCACGGCGTTTTTTCCACCGGCTCCGCTCCCCCGGGCATTGGCTGCCCGGGCGCTGGACGCCGCCGGCGCTGTTGCGCTCGGCGGGGCTGCGCTTCGCCGGGCTCTATGCGGCGCTGTTCGGCCTGAGCGCGCTCGCCCTCGTCTTCTTTCTCTGGTGGGACACCGCCGCCCTCCTCGATCGCCAGGTCGATGCCTCGATCCACGCCGATGCCGAGGGTTTGAACGAACGCTGGCAGGCGGGGGGGCTGCCGGCGCTGATCGTGACCATCCGCGACCGGCTGGTCGAGAATGTCGACGACGACGCGATCTATCTCCTGGTCGATACCGGGGGGCATCGGCTGGCCGGCAATCTCGACCGTTGGCCGCCGGGCGTCGCCGCCAATGACGACTGGTATGAATTGCCCATCGTGCGCGACAATATTCGCTCGCTGGCGCGGGTGCATACCTTCGATCTCCCCGGTGGGTTCCATCTCCTGGTCGGGCGCGACGTCGAGGCGCGCGTCAGGCTCCGCCATGTGCTGACCGATGCCCTGCTCTGGGCGCTGCTGGTGATCGCCGGGCTCGGCGGCGCCGGCGCGCTTCTGGTCCGGAGCGTGCTCCAGAACACCCTCGCCGATATTTCGCGCACCACGGCGGCGATCGGCGCCGGCGATCTCAGCCGGCGGGTGCGGATTGCCGGGCGCGGCGACGAGTTCGACCATCTCGCCGAAACCATCAACGACATGCTGGAGCGCATCGGCCGGCTGATGGATGGCGTGCGCGAGGTCTCCAACGCCATCGCCCATGATCTCCGCACCCCGATCACCCGCGCCCGCGCCCGGCTCGAGGATGCGCTGGCGCATGCCGCGGGCGACGCCGATCTCCGTGCCGCGATCGAACGCGCGGAGGCCGATCTCGACGGGATCGTCGCGATCTTCCAGGCGATTCTGCGGATCGCCGAGATCGAGGCCGGGGCCCGGCGCTCGGCCTTTGCCGCCGTCGATCTCGCGCCGCTGCTCGCCGACCTCGCCGAATTCTATGGCGCCGTCGCCGAGGAACGCGGGATCGCCTTCGCGTCCCGCAGCCCGGCCCGGCTGCTGGTCGCGGGCGATCGCGACATGATCCAGCAAGCCGTCGCCAATCTGCTCGACAACGCGCTCAAATTCTCCCCCCCGGGCGGCGAGATCAGCCTGATCGGCGAAAACGGCGGTGACAGCGTGCGGATCATCGTCAGCGATCAGGGGCCAGGCATCCCGGAGGCGGAACGCCGCCACGTCGTCGAGCGCTTCTATCGCGGCGAGAGCGCGCGCAACACCCCGGGTTCCGGTCTCGGACTCGCGCTCGCGGTCGCGGTCGCGCAACTGCATGATGGCACCCTCACCCTCGGCGATAACGCGCCTGGCCTGCGCGCCATCCTCACCCTTCCCGCCCGGCGCGCCGGTTCGGATGTCTGACCCCGTGTTCATCCGCCGCCCACCGCCGGGTGAGGCCAGCGGGCGCAAACCTTACCGTATGCGTTCGCTTCTCCTCACCTCCGGTGGCGCCCTGGTGCTGATCGCCGCCATCGCGCTCAGCCTCCTGCCGGTCGAGGACGCGACCCGCGTCACCACCGATACGCCGGATTACTGCAACCAGCTCTACAGCCAGGCCAGCGCCGAGGCGCAGAAGACCCCGGTCGCGCTCGCCTCCCAAGTCGATAGCCTCGTCGAGCGGGGGCAGCAGATGTGCCATGCCGGCCAGATCCGGGGCGGCATCATCCGCCTGCGCCGGGCCCTCATGCTGATGCATCTGCCGCCGCCCACCGCCAGCCGGTAAAGCGTCGAGGAGGGCGTTGACAAGCGCGCCGCGCTACGAGATCGTAAGTACACGAACGATCGGAGCCGGCACCATGGGCCTCTATCTGCGCCCCGAGACCTTGCCCGACGCGCTCTCGGCGCTCGCCGCCGGGCGCTATACCATCCTCTCCGGCGCGACCGATCATTTCCCGGCGCGGGTGCTCGCGACCCCGGCGGAAGACATTCTCGACATCAGCGGCCTCGCCGAACTCGCCGCCATCCGCATCGATGCGGACCGGATCTGGATCCCGGCGCGGGCGACCTGGCGCGCGGTGATCGATGCCGGCCTGCCCGCCTCGGCTGCCGCCCTGGTGGCGGCGGCACGCGGGATCGGCGGCCAGCAGGTGCAGAACGCGGCGACGGTGATCGGCAATCTCTGCAACGCGAGCCCGGCCGCCGACGGCATTCCGGTTCTTCTCGCCCTCGACGCCGAGGTGGAGCTGGCCCGCCTCGGTGAGCGGCGGCGCCTGCCGGTCGCCGAGTTCGTGCTCGGCAATCGCCGCACCGCGCGCGCGCCGGACGAACTCGTGCTCGGCCTTCACATCCCGCGTCCGGCCGGCCCGGCGCGGAGCGTGTTCGAAAAACTCGGGGCCCGCGCCTATCTGGTGATTTCGATCGTCATGGTCGCGCTCGCCGCCGAATTCCTGCCCGACGGGCGGATCGCCGCCTTGCGCGCCGCCGTCGGCGCCTGCGCGAGCCGCGCCTTGCGGCTTTCGGCGCTGGAGGCGGCCCTCCTCGGGCGGTTCCCCGACCCCGCTCTGGTCGCGGCCGAGCATCTCGCCCCCTTGAGCCCGATCGACGATGCGCGCGCCAGCGCCGCCTATCGCCGCGCCGCCGCCCTCACCCTGCTGCGCCGGGCGGTCGCGCGCCTCGGTGAGCCGGAGGGTAGCCCGACATGAAGGATTTCCCGGCCGCCCGTCTCCGCTTCACCCTCAACGGCCACGCGGTCGCGACCCTCGTCGATCCGATGCTGCGGCTCGCCGATCTGCTGCGCGATCACCTGCATCTGACCGGGACCAAGATCGGCTGCAATGCCGGGGATTGCGGCGCCTGCACGGTGCTGCTCGACGGACGCCAGGTGTGCGCCTGCCTCATCCCTGCGGGGCAGATCGAGGGCCGCGCCGTGGTGACGGTGGAGGGGCTGGCCGAGAACGGGCGGCTTTCCGCCTTGCAGGCGGCGTTTCTGCGCCATGGCGCCGCGCAATGCGGCATCTGCACGCCGGGGATGCTGATGGCCGCCGCCGACCTCCTCGCCCATCGCCCGCACCCCGACGAGGCGGCGGTGTTGGACGCGCTCGGCGGCGTTCTCTGCCGCTGCACCGGCTATCGCAAAATCGTCGAGGCGGTGCTGGACGCCGCCGCCGGTGACATCGTCACCGCGTCGATGTCATCGGACACGGTCGGGGCGCGGGCCGAGAAAATCGATGGCGCGGCGAAAATCACCGGCAGCGAAGCCTTCGGCGCCGATCGCCGGCCGCCGGCGCCGTTCCTCTCGCTCCGCGTGATCCGCAGCCCCCACCCCCATGCCCGTTTTGCGCTCGGCACGACGGCGGCGCTGATGGCGGCGCATCCCGGGCTCGCCCGCGTCCTCACCGCCGCCGACATCCCGCGCAATCTCTATGGCATCTATCCGACCGGCAAGGATCAGCCGGTGCTCGCCGAGGGTGTCGCCCGCTATCGCGGCGAGGCGGTGCTGGCCCTGCTCGGCGATGCCGAGACCCTCGCCGACATCGCCGAGCGCGACATCCCGATCCGCTGGGAACCCCTGCCCCCGGTCACCTTCGCCGACGCCGCGACGCCGGAGGCGGCGCAATTGCACCCCCATGCGCCGGGCAATGTGCTCTGCCGCGGCCGCGTCGTCGCCGGCGATGTCGCGCAAGGCTTCGCCGGAAGCGCCGTTCGCGCCGAAATCGCGGTCACCACCAGCTTCGTCGAACACGCCTATATCGAACCCGAGGCCGGCTATGCGCGAAGGGTCGGCGACCGCATCGAGATTTTCGCCTGCACCCAGACGCCGTACATGGATCGCGACGAGTTGGCCGGCATCCTCGGCCTGCGCCCCGATCAGGTCCGCGTCATCCCGAGCGCGGTCGGCGGCGGCTTCGGCGGCAAGCTCGACCTCTCCTTGCAGCCCTTGCTCTCTCTCGCCGCCTGGCTCACCGGGCAGAGTGTGCGCCAGGAGATCGGAAGGCCCGAGAGCATGGCCGCGACCACCAAGCGCCATCCCGCCCGCATCCGCGCCGAGGCGGCGGCGGACGCGCAAGGGCGTCTCACCGCCTTTCGCTTCGATGGCGATTTCAACACCGGAGCCTATGCGAGCTGGGGGCCGACGGTCGCCGGGCGCGTTCCGGTCCACGCCATGGGCCCCTACCGCGTGCCGCATGTCGCGGCGCATTCGGCGGCATTTTACACCAACGACCCGCCGGCCGGCGCCTTTCGCGGCTTCGGCGTGCCGCAAGCGGCGCTGGCCGGGGAAGCGCTGATGGACCAACTCGCCGATGCGCTCGGCGCGGACCGGCTCGAATTCCGCCTCAAGAACGCGCTCCGCCCCGGCGATCGGACGGCGTGCGGACAGGTGCTCGGCGCCGGCGCGGCACTGGTCTCCTGTCTCGCAGCGCTCAGGCCCGCTTGGCAAACCCTCCGCGCCACGGCCGCGCGCCGCAATGAAGCGGCAAGCGGGCCGCTCCGCTTCGGCGTCGGCATCGCCTGCATGTGGTACGGGATCGGCAATACCGGCATGTCCAATCCCTCGGAAATGGTGATCGGCGTCACGCCGGCGGGGCGTGTGGTGCTGTTTTCCGGCGCCGTCGATATCGGCCAGGGCGCGAACACCATCCTGCGCCAGATCGCCGCCGAGGCGCTCGGGGTTCCGGCCGCCGCGATCGATCTCGTCACCGGCGATACCGATCTCACCCGCGATGCCGGCAAGACCAGCGCCTCGCGCCAGACCTTCGTCAGCGGCAATGCCGCGCGCCTCGCCGCCGAGGCGCTGCGCGCCGCGATCCTCCGCGCCGCCAACGCCGCGCCGGAGGCCAGGCTCGCCTTTCGCGACGGCGCCATCCTGGTCAGCCATGACGGCATCGAAACCCGGCTCGCTCCGGCCGCCATGGTCGCGGACGCGGACGGGCTGGTGCTGCGTGGCGAGGGCAGGTTCGACCCGCCGACCACGGCGCTCGATGAGAACGGCCAGGGCATCCCTTACGCGAGCTATGCGTTTGCCGCCCAGATCGCCGCCGTCGCCGTCGATACCGCCCTCGGCACGACGCGCGTCGAGCGCATCGTCGCCGCCCACGAGGTCGGCCGCGCGATCAACCCGACCCTGGTCGAGGGCCAGATCCATGGCGGCATCGCCCAGGGGCTCGGCCTCGCGCTGATGGAGGATTATGTGCCCGGGCGCACCGAAAACCTGCATGATTATCTGATCCCGACGATCGGTGACGTGCCGCCGATCGAGGTGATCCTGATCGAGGAGCCCGATCCGCTCGGCCCGTTCGGCGCCAAGGGGGTCGGCGAGCCGGCGCTGATCGCGACCGCGCCGGCGATCTTCAACGCCATCGCCGATGCGACCGGCGTGCGCCCGACCACCGCCCCCTGCACCCCGGACCGTTTGCTGGCGCTGCTGCACGCCAGCACATCGGAGACCGCGCGATGAACCCGCACACCCACGCCAGCACCGATGCGCCGGAGGCAACGGCACTCGCCGCGGCCGGCAAGACCGATCCCGGCATCGTCACCTGTGATGCCTGCCCGGTGCTCTGCCGCATCCGCGCCGGCCAGACCGGCGCCTGCGATCGCTACGGCAATGTCGAGGGGCGGCTTGCGCGCATGGACCCGCTCACGGTTCTCGCGCGCAACCCCGAGAGCGTGCGCTTTCTCGGCGCCGGCTATGACGGCGATCCGCTGGCCGCGCGTCCCGTTGCGTCACGTGAGGTTTTCGTCACCGCCATCGGCGCCGGCACCACCTATCCCGACTACAAGCCGGCGCCCTTCATCGTCGGCGCCGAGATCGACGGCGTCGATATGGTGACGGTGGTGAGCGAGGGGATTTTCTCCTATTGCGGCCTCAAGGTGAAAATCGACACCGACCGCCATCTCGGCCCGGAATGCGCCCCGGTGCGGGCCGCGGGCGAGATGATCGGCCATGTCACCACCGCCGAATATGGCAGCCAGATGCTCTCGCTCGGCGGGGTGCGGCATCTCACCGGCGGCAGCAAGCGCGAGGGGGTGGTGACGTGCGAAACCCTGCTCGCGCTCGCCAATGGCGAGGCGCGGGATCTCACCATCGATGGCGGCGCCGCGATCACCGTTAAGGCCGGGACGGCGCCGATCATCGACGGCGCCCGCGAGCAGCGGATGCGGGTCGGCTGCGGCTCGGCGACGATCGGCATTTTCGCCCAGCAATGGCAGGGGCTCGCCGATGAGGTGATCGTCGTCGATGACCACATCACCGGGGTTCTGACCGAGCATCAGGCGGGGCGCTTCCTCGGCCTGCGCCCGGCCGGCATCCGGGTGCGCGGCCGGCGCTCGACGCCGGGGCGGTATTTCCAGGTCGCCTCCCCTGGCCTCGCCTGGGGCGGCACCGATGTCGTCGATCCGCTCGCGATCATCGACCGCATCGACCCGCGCCTCGCCTGGCCGGGTCTCCGGCTGCTCATGGTCTCCACCACCGGCGAGCACGCGGCGTGGTTCGTGCTCGACCCGGCGCTCGTCCCGCAAATCGCGCCGATGCCGGAAGCGGTCGCCAAAATCGTTGCCCGGATCGGCGAAAACTGCGAGCCGGCGCTGTGCTCGGTGCTGTTCATGGCCGGCGCCGGCGGCAGTCTCCGCGCCGGCGCGACGGAAAATCCGGTGCGGCTCACAGAAAGCATCCATCGCGGCGAAACCCGCGTCACCGCCGGCGGCGCGCCGGTGATGCTGTGGCCGGGCGGCGGCATCACCTACATGGTCGATGTCACGCTTCTCCCCGCCGGCGCCTTCGGCGCGGTGCCGACCCCGGCGCTGGTGGCGCCGATCGAATTCACCCTGCCGCGCGCGCTCTATGCCGCGATCGGCGGCCATATGGCGCGCATCCGCCCCCTCGCCGAGGTGCTGGAGACGGCGCGGCCACGCCTGATCGCGCCGCCGGCCGGCGTCGGGTGGCCCTGGCCATGAGCCATCACGCGGTGCGTCTGCCGGATGGACGGCTGCATTTGCAGCATGGGCCGATCGATTGCCTGTGCCGCGCCGAGGGCGACGCCGATGAGGTCGCCCGCGCCTATGCGCAGGCGCAAGCGGCGTTTCCGGCCATTCTCCCTTCCCTCTGCGCGGAATTGCCGCATCTCCGCGCGCCGCTGCCGAGCCCGCCGCCCACGGGCGCGATCGCGCGGGCGATGCATGCCGCAACCCTCCCTTTCGCCGCGCGCTTCATCACCCCGATGGCCGCGGTTGCCGGGGCGGTCGCCGATGCGGTGCTCGCGGCGATGACCGAGGGGCGCGATCTCCGGCGCGCTTTCGTCAATAATGGCGGCGACATCGCCTTTTTTCTCGCCCCCGGCGAGCGCTTGCGGGCCGGGCTGGTCGCCGATCTCGCGGCGCCGGCGCTCGCTGGTGTCTTTCTGCTCGATGCCGGCCTCGCGGCGCGCGGCCTTGCGACCTCGGGGCGGGCGGGCAAGGGCGCGGGCGGCAAAAGCTTCTCCTTCGGCATCGCCGATGCGGTCAGCGTGCTGGCGCGCGATGCCGCGGCGGCGGACGCGGCGGCGACGATGATCGGAAACGAAGTCGATCTCCCCGACCACCCCGCCATCCGCCGCCGCCCGGCGCGCGAGATCGATGCCGCGAGCGATCTCGGCGACCGCCTGGTGACCTCGGCGCTCGGCGATCTCACGCCGGCGGAGATCGCGGCGGCGCTGGACGCCGGGCGGCGCTTCGCCGATGCTCTCCGCCGCGCCGGGCTGATCGCGGGCGCGGTGCTCTCGCTCCGCGGCATGATCGCGACCGTCCCGCCCGCCCGCTCCGACGCCGTTCCCTTCCTGGAGGTCGCATGATCCGCAAGCTCTTGACCATCGTCGAGGAGACGCATCGCGAAGCCGATCACGACATCAAGCCGCCGACCCGCAAGGCCGCCGCGGTCGCGGTGATCGCCAACCCCTTCGCCGGGCGCCATGCCGCCGATCTCGGCGAATTGATCGCCACCGGGGAGATGCTCGGCGGCCTGCTCGGCGAGCGCGCCGTCCGCGCCCTCGGCATCGCGCCGGGCGCCGCCGAAAGCTACGGCAAGGCGGCGATCGTCGGGGAGGACGGCGAACTCGAACACGCCG
>JAKCCP010000041.1 GCA_021841985.1 Pseudomonadota bacterium
CCCCGCCTCGCCATCGCCATCGCCATCGCCGTCGCCATCGCCGTCATGGCCGCGCCTCCGGCCCGGAAAGCCAGCCGATCACCTGATCCTGCCCGCCGCCGGTCAATAACAGGACATGCCGGCCATCGCAGGCGACGAGATGGAGCCGCCGGCGCGGATCGAGCGCCAGCGTCTCCTCCAACTGGAGCCGCCCGCCGCTTTTGGGGATGAGCCCGGTGAAGCGCGCGAGGCGCTGGGCGAGCAGGATCAGCCCGAGCACGACCGCGAGCGCGAGCAGGGCAATCAGGAGGGAGGCGAGGGAGGGGAGCATCGCACGGCCTTTTGCCGAGGGGACAACAGCATGATCAATCCTCGCGCGCGGCGGCGGCGAGCTGGGCGGCGAGCGCCTCGATCCCGGCGAGCAGGGCGGCGAGACGCGGACGCAGCGCCCGCCCCTCCGCCGGCGGCAGGTCGAGCGCCTGGGCGCAGACGCGGCCGACGCGCTGATCGAGCCCGGCGAGATCGATCGGCCGCTCTGCCGCGACCAGCGCCAGCGCGACCCGCAGCATGCCCTCCAGCGTCGCGATGGCCGCGTCGAGCGAGGCCGAGAACGGCGGGCCGGCGGCGGGATCGGGTAGCGCGAGAGGCGGCGTGTCGGGTGGGGTCATGCCGGCGCATTCAAGCGCGAATGGATTACGGAAGTCTTATCTCGCCGGCGATTTACCAAATCTTCAGCGACCGCGGCGATGATGGCGGCAGGGTTCGAGGTCTTTTGGCGGGAGAGCACGGCGATGGCGGGCAATGGCATCGGTCTTTTCGACCTGGCCGATAAGCGTCTGGCCTGGATCGACCAGCGCCAGCAATTGCTCGCCCAGAATCTCGCCAACGCCGATACTCCCGGCTGGCAGCCGAAGGATCTGAAACCCTTCGCGGCCACCCTCGCCAGAACCACCCCCGCCGATCTCGCCCTCACCAACCCGCTTCACCTCGCCGGCCCCCAAGACGGAGCGCTGGCGCCGAACGCCAAGGCGCGCCCCGAGGAGCGCGCGCCGGACGGCAACGCCGTCGCCATCGACGGCGAATTGACCAAAGTCGCGCAGACCAACGACACCCATGCGCTGGTGGTCAATCTCTACCAGACCTATCTCGGCATGTTCCGCACCGCTCTCGACCGCTAGCGGCGGGGGCGGCGAGCAAAGGACGACACCACGATGGATCTCAGCAAAGCCCTGGACATCTCCGCGCGCGGCATGGACGCGCAGACCACGCGGCTCCGCGTCATCGCGGAAAACCTAGCCAACCAGGACACCAGCGGCACCGGCGCCAAGGGCGCGCCCTATCGCCGCAAGACCGTCACCTTCGAAAACCGCCTCGACCGCAATCTCGGGATCGAGACGGTGCGGGTGAAGCAGATCGGTGAGGACAAGGCGCCGCTGCCGCAGCGCTATGATCCTTCCAACCCCAACGCCAACGCCCAGGGCTACGTCACCGCGCCGAACGTCAACGCCTTCGTCGAACTCATGGACATGCGCGAGTCCGAACGCTCCTACTCCGCCAATCTCACGGTGCTGCAAGCCACGCGCGGGATGCTCGCGCGGACCATCGCGATGCTGAAATGACCCCGCTTTCGCTCACCGTCACCCCCTCCCAGGCGGCCGACGCCTATCGCGCCGCCGATGGCGCCGGCAACGGCGGCGCGGCCGGTGGCGATTTCAGCAGCACCCTCACCCGCGCCATCGGCGGCGCGATCGATGCCAACCACGCCGCCGAGGATCAGGCGATGCAGGCGCTCGCCGGCGGCGGCAATCTGACCGATGTCGTCACCGCGGTGTCGAAGGCGCAACTCGCCCTGCAAACCGCGACCACCATCCGCGACCGCATGGTCCAGGCCTATCAGCAAATCATGCAAATGCCGATTTGATTTTTCAGAGAATTCAGAACGGTAAAAGGAGAAGGAAGGTCGTTCTTTTTTGAAAAAAAGAACCAAAAAACTTTTATCCGGTGGCATTGAGCCTCGGCGGTGCCACTCCGGGAGAGCGAGGGGAAAGTCTTTTTGCTTCTTTTTCTTTAGAAAAAGAAGGTAACGCACAAAAAGTGAGGCGGCATGACGGAAGGTGAAATCGGCGCGGTCCTGCGCGATGCGATGCTGGTCACGATGAAGCTCGGCGGCCCGCTGCTGCTGATCGGCCTCGTCGTCGGGCTGGTGATCTCGGTGGTGCAGGCGGTGACCCAGATCAACGATCAGGCGCTTTCTTTCCTGCCGCGCGTGGTGGCGCTCGCCCTGACCTTGCTGCTGCTCGGCCCGTTCATGCTCGCGACCCTCTCGGCCTTCACCATCGCCCTGTTCGACCGGCTGGTGGCGATCGGCGGCTCATGAGCGCCGACGACGCGGCATTCCTGGCCGCGCTGCCGGGCTCGGCCTTCGCCTTCGTCGCCGTTCTGGCGCGGGTCTCGGCGGCGGTGATGGCGATGCCCGGTTTCGGCCAGGCCGATCTCCCGATGACCGTCCGCGCCGGTCTCGCCCTGGTGCTGACGCTGCTGTTGCTGCCGCTGCTCGCGCCGCTGCTGCCGCCCGAGCCGGCCAGCGTCGCGGCGGTGGCGGCTTTGCTCGCCGGTGAGCTGGTCGCCGGGATCTGGCTCGGCTGGCTCGCGCGGCTGCTCACCCTCGCCCTGCCGCTCGCCGGGCAGATCATCGCGCTGATGACCGGGCTTTCGAGCGTGATGATCGCCGATCCCGATATCGGCGGCCAGGGGCCAGGGCTCAGCCGGCTCTTCGATCTCCTGGTGCCGGTGGTGATTTTCGGCTTCGGGCTCCACGCCGAATTGCTCGCCGCCCTGGTCGGCAGCTACCATCTCATTCCCCCCGGCACCTGGTTCCCCGGCGGCGATAGCGCGCGCACCATCCTCGCCGGCGTCGCCGAGAGTTTCGCGCTCGCCCTGCGCCTCGCCGCGCCCTTCGTCCTCGCCGGCACCCTCTGGCCGGTCGGGCTCGCCCTGTTCGGCCGCCTGGTGCCGCGGATCCAGATCTATTTCGTCGCCATGCCGGCGCAGATCCTGGGCGGCATCATATTGCTCGCGGTGCTTTTGCGCATGGTGATTGCGGCGTGGATCGGCGCCCTCGGCCCGGGCTTCGTGCAATTGCCCGGCTTCGGCTGATCCTGTCGTCGGACGATGGCCGAGGACAGCGCCTCCCCCGAAGACCGCACGGAAGCGGCCACGCCGCACCGGTTGCAGCAGGCGCGCGAACAGGGACAGGTCGCGCTGTCGCACGAGGTGCCGGCGCTGGTCGCGCTCGCGATGCTGGCGCTCATGCTCTGGCTGCTGGCGCCGATGCTGGCGCATGGCCTGGTCCGGCGGCTGGCTTTTTTCCTTGGCGCGGTCGGGCAGCTCGACGTCGCTGGCCGCCCCGGTTTCGTGATCGGCGCCGCCATCAGCGCCGCGGCTTTCGCGGCGCTGCCGGTGCTCGCGCTGACCGCCGGTGCCGGCGCCCTGGTGACACTGTTGCAGACCGGGTTCGTCCTCAAGCCGACGGCGCTGCTCCCCGACATCACCCGGCTCAGCCCGATGGCCGGATTCGGACGGCTGTTCAGCCTCGCGACCTTGCAGCGCGCGGGGAAGGATCTGGTCAAGGTGGCGGCGATCGGGTTCGCACTCTGGCATGTGCTGCGCGGTGCCCTGCCGCTTCTCGGCAGCGCGCCGTATTGGGACGCGGCGACGCTGACCTCGCATCTCCTCGGCGAGGTCTGGCGGGTGCTGGTGACGCTGCTTCTGGTTCAAGTCGCGATCGCCGGGGCCGATATCCTGTTCGAGCGGACACGGCATCTGCGCAACCTCCGCATGAGCCGCGACGAGGTGCGCCGCGAGGTGAAGGATAGCGAGGGCGACCCCCATATCAAGAACCGCCTGCGCATGCTGCGCCGCCAGCGGGCGAGGAAGCGCATGATCACCGCCGTCCGCCAGGCGACGGTGGTGGTCACCAATCCGACACATTTCGCCGTTGCCTTGCGCTATGATCGCGGCATGAATACCGCCCCGACGGTGGTGGCGAAGGGCATGGACGAGATGGCAGCACGCATCCGCGCCGCAGCGAAGGAGCATAACGTGCCGATGGTGGCCAATCCGCCGCTGGCGCGGGCGCTGCACGAGGTGCCGCTCGATGCCGAAATTCCCGCCGAGCATTACAAGGCGGTCGCCGAGCTGATCGCCTATGTCTGGCGTCTGCAAGGCCGCCTGCAACGGCGCGGCGCCGAGGGGCGGCGGTTTTGAGGACGCGCGCCGCCCGTCTCAGGGCCTGGCTATTCCCGCCGCGGCGGCGGCTCGATCGCCTGGCGGCGCCGCGTGGCCAGGCGGCGGCGCTGCTCGGCGTGATGTTCGATCTCGATACCGTGGCCCTCGCCGTTCTCGACCGCGAGGGGCGCATTCTCCGCGCCAGTGCCGGGTTCAGGCGCCTTGTCGCCGATACTGGCGCGAGCCTTCCGGCATCGGCGCTGGCCCTGTTCGCGCCCGCCGAACGCGAGGCGCTCGGGCGTGATTTCGCGGCCGCTCTCGGCGGCGATCTCGACGCGGCACGCCGGCGCGCGACCCTGCTCGGCCCGACGCCGCGCCGCGTCGAGATCGGCTGCGCCCCGCTGCGCGAGGCGGATGGCACGGTGAGCGGGCTGGCCCTCTCGCTGTTCGACCTGTCTTCGATCCATGGCCTGGAGGAGGAGGTCTCGCATGTCCGCAAACTCCAGGCGGTCGGCCTGCTCGCCGGCGGCATCGCGCATGATTTCAACAATCTCCTGACCGCGATCGGCGGCGCGGCGGAGGCGGCCGCGGAGGAAGCGGCGAGCGGTGCGGCGATCGTGGAGATCGAGAGCGCGGTCGCGCGCGGCGCGGCGCTGGTGCGGCAATTGCTCGCTTTCGCCCGCCAGCAGACGTTGCAGCCCGAAATCGTCGCGGTGAACGACGCGGTGCGCAGCATCGCGGCGATGCTCATGCGCCTGCTCGGGCGGAACATCGTCCTCACCCTCGAACTCGAGGAGCCGGGGCGGCATGTGCGGGTCGATCCCTCGCAGCTCGATCAGGTGCTGGTCAATCTCGCGATCAACGCCCGCGATGCCATGCCGGAGGGTGGGCGCCTGACGCTGGCGAGCGGGCATCTCACCCTGCTCACGCAAAAAACCATCGGCGCCGAGACGATCCCGCCGGGGCGCTATGTCACGCTCACCGTCGCCGATACCGGGCACGGCATCGCGCCGGAGCAGCTCGGGCGGATTTTCGAGCCCTTCTTCACCACCAAGCGCGACGCCGGCGGCAGTGGTCTCGGGCTGGCGACGGTGCATGGCATCGTGCGGCAATCGGGGGGATTTCTCATCGTCGAGAGCGCGCCCGGCGCCGGCACCCGCGTGCATATCCACTTCCCGCGCGTCGCCGCCCCCCTTGTGGTTGCCCCCAAGGCGGTTGCCCCCGAGGCGGTCATCCCCGAGGCGGTCATCCCCGAGGCGCCCCCAGTGATGGCCGCGCCCGGCCGGGAGGAAGACGCGGCGACGGTGCTGCTGGTCGAGGACGAGGCGCCGGTGCGGCGCCTGGCCGAGCGCGCCTTGCGGCGGCGCGGGTTCGCGGTGCGCGCCGCGGACTCGGCGGAGGCGGCACTGGCGCTGCTCGAAGACGGAACACGGCCGGACCTGGTGGTGAGCGACGTCATGATGCCGGGGATGGACGGGCCGGCCCTGCTCGCGACGCTTCGCCGCCGCTGGCCGGACCTGCCGGCGATCCTGGTCTCCGGCTACGCGGCACAGGGCGCACGGCGGGCGCTGGCCGAGGAGGAGGCAATTTTTCTCGCCAAGCCCTACACCCTGGCCGCGTTGGCCGAGGCGGTCACGCAAAGCCTGAAGCGGCGGGCAACGGCATAAACCCGCCACGGCGCCGCGTCACCGACCTGGAACCCTTTTTGTTCTACAGGAACAAAGAGGGTTCGCTTTATTAACGAAAATTCATTCCCAATGTTGTGTTCCTGTTCCGTGAAATCACCACGAATTTGGGGCATTCCCTATCATTGATCCCATAGCGACACGCCATGGTTGTATCGCTCGGATACCGAATGTCTCCGCGCGACGCGCATCGCCCAATACGCTCAGGCCCAATACGCTCAGGTGTGAACGAGCGGGCAGCCGCCCTCGCTCATCGGGCGGAAGGCCTGATCGGCCGGAGTGGTCGCGACCATTTTCAGCCCGTCCCACGGCCCGCTGCTTTCCGCCGGGGTTTTCGCCTGGAACAGATACGAGGGGTGGATCTTGCGCCCGTCCTCGCGGATCTGGCCGGGGCCGAAGCAATCGTCGTCGGTCGGCATCGCCTTCATGCGCGCGACCGCCGCCCGCCCATCGGCCTTCGCCGCCGCAACGCCCATGTCCTGAACCGCCTTGAGGTAATGCAAGGTCGCCGCGTAATCCCCGGCCTGAACCATGTTCGGCCATTGATTCGGCGTTTTCGGCCGGATGCGGTCCATGAAAGCGCGGGTGCGGTCGTTCAGGTTCCAGTAGAAACTTTCGGTGAGCAACAACCCCTGCGCGGTCTCGAGGCCGAGGGCGTGGACGTTGCTATTGTACATCAGCATCGCCGCGACCCGCATGGTCTGCATCAGGCCGAATTCGCGCGCCTGCTTGATGCAGTTGATGGTATCGGCGCCGGAATTGCAGAGCCCGAGCACCTTGGCGCCGGAGGATTGCGCCTGGAGCAGGAAGGAGGAGAAATCGGTGGTGCCGGGGAAGGGATAGGTCACGCCGCCCATCACCTTGCCGCCCGCCTCGCGCACGAAGGCGGCGGTGTCGCGCTGCAATTGCTGGCCGAACACGTAATCGGCGGTGATGAAGAACCAGCTATCGCCGCCCGCCTTGACCATCGCCCCGCCGGTCGATTTCGCCAGCATATAGGTGTCATAGGTCCAATGGACGGTGTTCGGGCTGCATTGCTTGCCGGTGAGGTCCGCCGACGCGGCGCCGGAATTCAGCATCACCTTGTTCTTCTCACGGCAGACGCTGTTGACCGCGAGCGCGACCGAGGAGGTGGGCACGTCGACGATCGCGTCCACCCCGTCCTGGTCGAACCATTGCCGGGCGATGGCGGCGCCGATATCGGGCTTGTTCTGGTGGTCGGCGGACAGCACCTCGACCACCATGTCGCGGCCGGCGGTGAATTCCTGCACCGCCTGGCGCGCGCAGGCGACCCCGGTCGGGCCGGTATCGTCGCGATAGGGACCGGACTGGTCGTTGAGGACGCCGATGCGAAGCACCGGGCCCTTGGTCTGGGCCAGGGCCGCGCGCTGCATCAGGGTCGTCGTCGCGGCGCCGGCGATCAGGCCCCGTCGTGTCAGGTTCATCACGTTCTCTCCCTCGGATTCGTGCCGCCAAGATTGGCCGCCGGAGGCCGAGGGCGCAAGCGGCGCGCCAGGGGCTTCGTTCAGGCGGCGGAATAGCCGCCATCGGCGACATAGGCGGCGCCGGTGACGAAGGAAGCGCAATCGGAAAGCAGCCAGAGCACCAGCTCGGCGATCTCCGCGGGCGTGCCGAGACGGGCGAAGGGCACCGCGCGGAGGATGTCTTCCCCCCGCGTCGGCATGTGCGGCGCGACCATCGGCGTGTCGATATAGCCCGGGCAGACGGCGTTCACCCGGATCGCGAGCGGCGCGTATTCGAGCGCCGCGGTGCGGGTCAGGCCGATCACCCCATGCTTGCTCGCGACATAGGCGCTGGAGCCGCGCAGCCCGACGAGCCCGGCGACCGAGGCGGTGTTGACGATCGCGCCACCGCCGCCGCTTCCCGCCTCCGTTCGCGCCATCGCCGCGATCTCGTGCTTCATGGCGAGGAACACGCCGGTGAGATTGACCGCGATCACGCGCGCGAAGGCCTCTTCGCTCCATTCGGTGATCGGCGTCCCGGCGCAACCGACCGCGGCCGGGCTGATCCCGGCATTGTTGAAGGCGCCATCGAGGCGGCCGAACGCCGCCACCGTCGCGGCGACGAACCGCGCGACATCCGCCTCCCGGCTGACATCGCCGGCGAGCGCCAGCGCCTTGCCGCCGCTGGCGATGATTTCGCCGGCGGTGGCTTGGGCCCGCGCCTCGCTCAGGTCGGCGAGGGCGACCGCGGCGCCGGCGCGCGCGAGCCGAAGTGCCGCCGCCCGCCCGATCCCCGAGCCGCCGCCACTCACCAGAATAATCTTGCCGTGCATCTCTTCCGCCATGGTCTCCTCCGCATTGGTTGTTCTCCGCCTGACGCAAGGCGGGTGGCGGCCATGATAGATGACGGGATCAGTTGCGGTAGATCACGTAATGAATGGTGAGGTCGATGGTCACCCGCTCCTCCTCGGTGCCGATCGGAAAGGGCGGCAGATCGGCATCACGGAACAGCCCGACCGCGGCGCTGTCGAGGCGCTGGGAGCCGGATTGGCGTTCGAGTTCGACGGATTCGACACGGCCGTCGCGATTGACCACCACGCGGACCTCGTTGATCCCCTGCTCGCCACGTTTGGCGGCGTCCTCGGGGTAGTATTTATGCTGCTCGATCCAGTCGGCGAGTTCGTTCCGCCAATCGGCGCCGAGTTCCTTCGCCGAAATCCTGGCGAAGGGGGTGATCGAGGTCGGACCGAGTGCCGCCGGGCCGAGCGCGAATTTGCTCAGCGAAGGCAGATTCTTGGCAAAAAGATGCATCGGCGCGTAGGGGCTGCCCTTGCGCGCGGTCTCGGCCTTCGGCGCCGGGGTGCTCGGCGCGGCTTGCGGCGCGGGCGTCAGCGGCCGGGCATTGGGTGGCGGCATGACCATCGCCTGCTGGGTCGGTTTCTGCGCGCTCGGCGCCACCGTTTGCGGCGGCGGCGGGATGGCTTCGGCGAGCGGCGATGGGGACAAGACCGCCGGCGGCGCGGGGGAGGCGGCGTTCGCTTGCGCGGGCGACGGGGCGGCGGTTGCCGCCGGCGCCGCCGCTTGCGCCGCTTCCTGCGGCGGCACCGGTGGCACCGGCAAGGCCGGCGCTTCGGGCGGGGCGGCTTCTTGCGGCGGCGGTGATGGCGCGAGCGCCTTCGGCACCGCCGCCGGCCGCGGCGGCGGATTGGCTTCGCGCGTCGGGTTAGGAAGGGAGGGCCCCTTGGTGCTCCCTGACTCGAACACCATCGCGATCCCCGGCGGCGGCAGCGGCTCGATGGTGGTGCGGTGATAAACGCCGAGCGTCAGCAGCAGCAGAACGACGAAATGCGCCACCCCCGACCAGATCAGCGGCGGCGCGATCCGCGTCTTGCGGCGGTTTCGCCGGCGCGCCGGCAGATCAAGCCCAGCCATCGTGGTTGCGTCCCACACACGGGAACGCCACGGCACGCGCTGGGTCACGGGGAAGGCACGAAATTCACGCGGCATGGCGAGCAACCGGGCACAAAGCTAAAGGGCCGTGCGCTGAGCGCCGTCCGCGACCCGTCCTTTCAGCTTGAAATATAAGCGATCGCCTGGAAAAAAGCGAACCTGCCGCTGGCCGTTTTCGTCTCGTTCAGTGAATTTCTCCCGAGCGGCGCAGCGCCTCGCGCAGCGTCGCCGGCGAGAAATCCGCGGTCCGGCAGACATCGAGGATCACCTTCTCGCGGCGCGAGACGAGATCGATGGCCGCGGGCAGCCTGGTCACCGCCGCCGCCGGGATCACCACCGCGCCGTGGCGATCGGCGTGGATCACGTCGTCATGCCCGGCCTGCATGCCGAAAATATTCACCGGCCCGCCGAAATCGACGAGATGGACATGGGCGTGGCTCGGCCCGACGCGCCCGCCGATGATCTGAAACCCCGGCGCCAGCGCATCGAGATCGCGGAACGAGCCGCTGGTGACGCAGCCGAGCACGCCGAGCGCCTGGTGGATGGTGGAATTGACCTCGCCCCAAAACGCGCCATAGCCCGGCCGGTCGTCGAGATCCTGCAACACCGCGATGGTCGGCAAATCCCCGGCCGCGACATACTCGTACCACGCCGCGCGCTCGGCGACCTTCCCGCGCGGCGGCTCCTTCGCGCGCAGCGTGCCGGTGCGGGCGAGACCGACGATCGGCGGTAGTTTCTCATCGGCGACCGCCATCGGCTCGACCGTGAAACCAATCGCGCGGCGCTCCGGCACGATCAGTTCGAGACCATTGCAAATCGTCGGCGTATCCCATTGCGCCAATTTTTCGAGATCGGCGCGGGTGAAAGGAAAATCAGCCATTCGTGGCTCCCATGAGTGACGGGCGGAGGAGGGAGGGAAGGCCGGGGGCTTTGCCCCTGGACCCCACCAGGGACAGAGTCCCTGGACCCGATTCCATAAGGATTTTTCTGGAGGGGCGCGACAAGGCGCTGGCTGGCGCTCCGTTGCGCCCCTCCAGAAAAATCCTCCCGGGATGTGGGTCTGGGGGCACTGCCCCCAGCGGGTCCAGGGCAGCGCCCTGGCCTTCCCCTTCTTCCCCCGTCGTTGACGTTCAGGCGGCGGCGGCCACGGCGCGCCGTGCCACGACGGTGATCAGATGGGCGCGATAGACGGCGCTGCCGTGGATATCGCTGTTCAGACCCTCCGGCGAGACCTTGATCGCGGCGATGGCGTCCGGCGACCAGGATTTGGCCAGCGCCGCCTCCATCTCGGGGACGCGGAACACGCCGTTCTGCCCCGCCCCGGTCACCGCGACGCGCACCCCGGCCGGCCCCTTGGCGACGAAGACGCCGACCATGGCGTAGCGCGAGGCGGGCTGGCGGAATTTCTCATAGGCCGATGTCTCGACCGGCAGCGGAAATTCGACCGCGGTGATGATTTCGTCGGCCTCGAGGGCGGTTGTGAACATGCCCTGGAAGAAATCATCGGCCTTGATCGCCCGCTTGTTGGTCTTGACCACCGCGCCGAGCGCCAATACCGCTGCCGGATAGCAGGCGGAGGGATCGTTATTGGCGAGCGAGCCGCCGATGGTGCCGCGATGGCGGACCTGGTTGTCGCCGATCCAGGAGGCGAGCATGGCGAGCCCCGGGATCGCCTTTTTCACCTCCGCCGAACGGGCGACGGCGGCATGGGTGGTCATCGCGCCGATGGTGAGCGCATTGCCCGAAACACTGATTCCAGAAAGCCCGAGACCGGCGAGATCGACCACCGAAGAGGGCTTGTTGAGCCGCTGCTTGAGCACCGGGATGAAGGTCTGGCCGCCGGCGATCGCCTTGGCCTCCGGCTCGGTGGCGAGGAGCTTCACCGCGTCCGCGACACTGGCCGGTTTCCGATAAGCGAAATCATACATGCTTTGGCTCCTATTCCGCGGCCATCTTCGGCCGGTTGGCCTGGATGATCGACCAGATCTTCTCCGCCGTCGCCGGCATGTCGAGATGCCGCACGCCGTATTCCTTGAGGGCATCGACCACGGCGTTGATCACCGCGGGCGGGCTGCCGATGGCGCCGACCTCGCCGCAGCCCTTCGACCCGAGCGGGTTGTGGGTGCAGAGGGTGATTTCGGTACCGACCGTGATATTGGGCAGATTATCGGCGCGCGGCATGGTGTAGTCCATGAACGAGCCGGAGAGAAGCTGGCCGTTGGCGTCGTAGGCGGCGCCCTCCAGAAGCGCCTGGCCAATCCCCTGCGCGACCCCGCCTTGCACCTGCCCCTCGACGATCATCGGGTTGATCACCCGCCCGACATCATCGACGGCGACGAAATTGACGACTTTGGTAACACCGGTCTCGGGGTCGATCTCGACCTCGCAGACATGGCAGCCGCCGGGATAGGTGAAGTTTTTGGGGTCGTAAAACGCGGTTTCCTCCAGCCCCGGCTCCAATTCCTCGATCGGGTAGTTGTGCGGGATGTAAGCCGCGAGCGAGATTTCGGCCAGCGCCTTCGATTTGTCGGTGCCGGCGACGCGAAAGGCGCCGTCCTTGAACTCGATATCCTCGACCGCGGCTTCCATCAGATGGGCGGCGATGCGCTTGCCCTTGGCGATGATCTTGTCCATCGCCTTGACCATCGCCGAGCCGCCGACGGCGAGCGAGCGGCTGCCATAGGTGCCCATGCCGAAGGGGATCTGCCCGGTATCACCATGCACGATCTCGATCTGGTCGAGTGGCAGGCCGAGCTGATCGGCGACGAGCTGCGCCATCGTCGTCTCGTGGCCCTGGCCGTGACTGTGCGTTCCGGTGAACACGGTGACGCTGCCGGTCGGGTGGACGCGGATATTGGCGACCTCGTAAAGCCCGGCGCGGGCGCCGAGAGCGCCGGCGACCTGGCTCGGCGCGATGCCGCAGGCCTCGAGATAGGTGGAAATGCCGATGCCGCGCAGCTTGCCGCGCCGCGCCGCCTCCGCCCGCCGCGCCGGAAACCCCGCGTAATCGGCGGTCTTGAGCGCCTCGGCGAGTGTCACCTCGTGATTGCCGCTGTCATATTGCAGGGCGACCGGGGTCTGGTACGGGTAGGCGTCGGCGGGGATGAAATTGGCCCGCCGCAGCGCGATGCGGTCGATCCCGGTGTCATGCGCGACGGCATCGACGAGGCGTTCGAGCAGGAACGCCGCTTCCGGCCGCCCGGCGCCGCGATAGGCATCGACCGGCACGGTGTTGGTGAAGATCGCCTTGACCTCGGCGTAGATCGCCGGGGTTTTATAGACGCCGGCGAGCAGGGTCGCGTAGAGATAGGTCGGCACCGAGGGCGCGAAGGTGGAGAGATAGGCGCCCATATTGGCGAGCGTCGAGACCCGGAGGGCAAGGAAACGCCCGCTCTCGTCGACCGCCATTTCGGCGTGGCTGACATGGTCGCGGCCATGCGCGTCCGACATGAAGCTTTCCGAGCGCTCGGCGGTCCATTTCACCGGCCGGCGCAGTTTGCCCGCCGCCCAGGTGACGATCGCCTCCTCGGCGTAATGATAGATTTTCGAGCCGAACCCGCCGCCGACATCGGGGGCGATGACGCGGAGCTTGTGCTCGGGGATGTGCAAAACGAACGCGCCCATCAGGAGACGGATGACATGCGGGTTCTGGCTGGTGGTGGAGAGCGTGTAGTTGCCGGCGACGTCGCACTCGCCGAGCGCCGCGCGCGGCTCCATCGCGTTCGGGATCAGGCGGTTATTGACGAGATCGAGTTTGACCACGTGCTTGGCCCGCGCGAACGCCGCATCGACCGCGTCCTTGTCGCCGATATGCCAGTCATAGCAGACATTGCCGGCGACATCGTCATGCACCAAGGGCGCGCCGCCGGCGGCGGCGGCGCGGAGATCGGCAACCCCCGGCAGATCCTCGAAATCGATCGCCAGCAACTCGGCCGCGTCCTTGGCCTGGGCTTTGGTCTCGGCGATCACCACGGCGATCGGATCGCCGACATGCCGGACCTTGCCGATGGCGAG
>JAKCCP010000406.1 GCA_021841985.1 Pseudomonadota bacterium
CGCTTACCTTCGCTCTCGCTAGCGTCTTCCCGTCATTCTTGAACAGCGGCTGAAAATGGATGGCGAGCGTCCGCCGCCGGATGGCGAGGCGGAGATCCTGCTCGAGATGCCGCCTTCGCTGCAATTCGGCGTCCATCGCCGGATCGAACACGCGCGCCCTGCCGCGGCCGGCGCGCTTGGCCGAATAGAGCGCGGTATCGGCGTTCTTCAGCAGCTCGTCGGGGGTGGCGCCGTGCTGCGGATAGAGCGTGATCCCGATGCTGGTGCTGATCTGGGCGAACTGCACGCCGATCTCGAACGGCTCGATCAGGGTCGCGATCACCCGCTGCGCGGTTTCACTCGCGCGCCCGGCGTCGGCCTCGACCGAGAGCAGAATGACGAATTCGTCGCCGCCGAGCCGCGCGATGATTTCGGCGCCGCGGGCGGCGGCGCGCAGCCTTGCTGCGACACGGACCAGCACCTGATCCCCGGTGGGATGGCCATGCAGATCGTTCACCGCCTTGAAGCGGTCGAGATCGAGGGAAAGCAGCGCCAAGGTCTCGCCGCTTTTCTCCGCGCGCGAGATCGCGGCGGCGATGCGCTCGCGGAGGAGGGAGCGGTTGGCGAGACCGGTGAGCGGATCGTGATGGGCGAGATATTCGAGCTGTTCGGCAGCTTTTTTGCGTTCGGAAATGTCGCGGAGTGCCACGACCTTCGCCGGTTTTCCGCCGTATTCGATGTTGCGCGCCAGAATCTCGACCGGCCGGAGCGCGCCATCGGCGGCGCGAAAGACGCATTCCTCGAGCCCGACCCGGCCGGAGGCAAGGCGCTCCTTCACGTGTTCGATCTCCCCCGCGGCGGCGAAATCGAGCACCGAGCGGCCGATGATGCGCGCCAAAGGCAGGCCGACCATCTCGGTGAAGGCGGCATTGGCGTCGAGGATGATGCCGTCACGGTGGATCATCAGCCCCTCGAAGGCCGAATCGGCGATCTGGCGGAGGCGCCAGGCCTCGGCGAGATCGCGCCGTTCCATCCGCGCGTCGATGACCGCGAACATCAGCCCGGCGAGCAGCACCAAGGTGCTGATCGCGGCCACTGCGGTTGCCAGCAACGCCGGCGTGAACACCGCATCCCCGGGCGCGATGCCGGGGCCGAGCACCGGCACCAGCACCACCGCCGTCATGCCGGTGAAGTGCATGGCGATGATGGCGAAGGCCAGCAACAGCCCGCCCGCGAGCCGGCCGGCGGTGGTCTGCCAGCGCCCGACGACGAACAGCGCCAGCGCCGCGCTCACGGCGCCGACGATGATCGCGGCGATGACATAGGGGCGCTGGAACATCACGATGGCGCCGAGACGCATCGCCATCATGCCGGTGAAATGCATGGCGGTGATGGCGAGGCCGACGATGGCGCCGCCGACCAGGGCGGCGAGCGGGTGGCGCGGCGATGCCAGGAACAGGGCGAGGCCCGGCAGCGTGCCGATGATCGCGGCCAGGATCGAGAAGACCGTCCACGACACGTCATAGGCGACGGACATCCGTGTCTGGAAGGCGAGCATGGCGATGAAATGCAGCGCCCAGACGCCGCTGCCGAACGAGAACGTCGCCGCGACGATCCAGGCGGCGCGGCTTATGCCCGCGTTTTTCATCGCGCGCGCGAGCATGGCGACGACGGTTGCGCAGGCGATGGCGCAGATCAGAACGGCCAGAGCCACCAGCCGGGGGTCGTGCCGCTGCGTCAGACACACGAGAATTTGTACCATCGAAATCTCCGCGCCGGGAGAACGTCACTGTGACGCGGCGCTGGAATACGGAATATGGACTAATTCAGAGTTAACAGGCGGCGCGATATCCTGGGCCGAGGCCTCTTCGCGGCAGGGATGCGGGCGCCCGAAGCGGTGTGCCTCGGGCGCCCCTTTCCCTCAGGCTTGAATGTCGACACCCTTGGTTTCGTGCAGGAACAGCGCCGCGATGACGGCATTGGCCGCGGCGACGATGATCGGGAACCAGAGCCCGTAATAGATGTCGCCCGACCAGGCGACCATCGCCGTCGCCAAGAGCGGCAGGATGCCGCCGAACCAGCCATTGCCGATGTGATAGGGGAGCGACATCGAGGTATAGCGGATCTTGGCCGGGAACAATTCCACGAGATAGGCGGCGATCGGGCCGTAGATCATGCCGACATAGGCCAGCATAATCCAAAGCCAGAGGAGCGCGAGCGGCCAGTTGATCTTCGCCGGATCGGCGTTGGGCTTATAGCCGGCGGCGGCGAGGGTGGCGCCGATCTTGGCGGTATCGGCGCCCTCGATCGTCGTCGTCCCGATCGTCGTCACCACCGCCTTCCCCGCCACGGCCGGCAAGGATTTGAACGAAAGGCCGCTCTTGGTGAGCAGATCCTTGACCTTGTCGCAGGCGGTGAATTGCGACCAGGGGCCGACGAAGACATGGAAATTGCAGTTATCGGCGGCGACCGTGATCGGCGTCGCCGCCTGGAAGGCGACCAGATCGGGGTTGACCGCGCTGCTGAGGGCGTGAAACAGCGGCAGCAGGGTCAGCGCCGAGAGCACGCAGGAGGCGATCATCAGCTTGAGCCGGCCGATCCGATCCGAAAGCCAGCCGAAGAACACCAGGGTTGGCGTGCCGAGCACGAGCTGAAGCCCGATCAACAAATAGGCAAGCTTGTAGTCGAGATGCAGCGTGATGGTGAGGAAGAAGAGTGCATAAAACTGCGCCGTGTACCAAATCACACCCTCGCCCGAGCAGGTGCCAAACAGAGCCAGAAAAACGTATTTATTATTGGGGTAATGGAAAAAACTTTCGGTGAGCGGGGCATGAGAGCGCCGGTTTTCTTCCTTGATCCGCAGAAACACCGGGCTTTCATTGAGCTTGAGGCGGATATAAAGCGAAACAATCAGCAGGATCAGCGACAGCAGGAAGGGAATCCGCCAGCCCCAAGAGGTGAAATCGGCCGGGGAGAAATTCTCGCGGCAGATGAAGATCACGGCCAGCGAGAGCAAGAGACCGAGCGAGCCGGTGGTCTGGATCCAACTGGTGGCGTAACCGCGTGCATTGGGCTGGGCGTGCTCGGCGACATAGGTCGCGGCGCCGCCATATTCCCCGCCGAGGGCGAGGCCCTGGAGCAGCCGCAGCGCGACCAGCAGAATCGGTGACGCCCAGCCGACGGAGGCGAAAGTCGGCATCAGCCCGGTGCCGAAAGTGGCGAGGCCCATCACCAGGATGGTGACGAGGAAGGTGTATTTGCGGCCCACCAGATCGCCGATGCGCCCGAACACCAGGGCGCCGAAGGGACGAACCATGAAGCCGACGGCGTAGGTCGCGAAGGCCGAGAGCAAAGCCGCGGTGTCGTTGCCCTTGGGGAAAAAGAGGCCGGCGAAAAACGGCGCCAAGGTCGCGAAGATAAAGAAATCATACCACTCGAACACGGTGCCGAGCGAAGACGCAAAGATGACTTTGCGCTCCTCGGCCTTGGTGACCGGGGTCAGGCCGGAAAGACCGGCGGTCCCACGCGGGGCTGCGGCATAGCTCATTGTGTTCCATTCCTCCCATCTTGCTGATCGGCATTGGGTGCCGATCGATTGCCCATCGGCATTGGATGCCGATCGATTGATTGACCGAGTGACCGATTGCCCGGTCGCGGCTGGTTCCGCGACCGTCATCCTTGCGCATCTTTTATCTCGTGCCCAGCCGGAATCCAGATATTTCACAAAGGCGGCCGGTCTGCCCTCCCCGGTTTCATCTCGCCGCCATTGCCGGCGCGCCGCCGCTCGGGCAAGCTTTGCCCAAGAAAAGCCGGCGCTTGGCCGGGGAGGGAGCGGGAGATGGGCGAGCAGAACAGCCGCTATGGCGAGGTCTATCGGGCCTGGCAGCGTGATCCCGAAGCCTGGTGGGCCGAGGCCGCGAGCGGCATTTCCTGGCGCAAGGGCTGGGACCGGGTGTTCGACCCGGCGATCGGCCCCTATGGCGCCTGGTTTCCCGGAGCCACGCTCAATACCAGCGAGAACTGCCTCGACCGGCACGTCGCCGCCGGCCGCGGGGCGCAACCGGCGCTGATCTGGGACAGCCCGCTCGCCGGCCGGATCGAGCGCTTCACCTACGCCGAACTGACCGCGCGGGTGGCGCGGGTCGCCGGCGCGCTCGCCGCCCTTGGCGTTCACCGCGGCGATCGGGTGGTGATCTACATGCCGATGGTGCCGGAAGCGGCGATCACCATGCTCGCCTGCGCCCGAATCGGCGCCGTGCATTCCCTGGTGTTCGGCGGATTCGCCGCCGCCGAACTCGCCGCCCGCATCGCCGACGCCAAGCCCAGGGTCATCGTCGCCGCCTCCTGCGGGCTCGAACCCGGCCGCATCGTCGCCTATCAGCCGATTCTCGACGCCGCGCTGGCGCTATCGCCGCATCAGCCGCAAGCCTGCCTGATCCTGCAGCGCGAGATAGCCGGGGGCGAGATAGCCGGGGGCGAGATAGCCGGGGGCGAGATGGCCGGGGGCGAGATGGCGCCGGTGGCGTTGACCCCGGGGCGGGATCACGATTTTTTGACCGCGGAGGCGGCCGCGAGCCCGGCCGATCCGGTGCCGGTCCTCGCCACCGACCCGCTCTATATCCTCTACACCTCCGGCACCACCGGGCGGCCGAAGGGGGTGGTGCGCGATCATGGCGGGCACGCCGTTGCTCTCCATCACTCGATGGGAATGGTTTACGGCGTCGGCGCCGGCGATGCGTTCTGGGCGGCGTCCGATGTCGGCTGGGTGGTCGGGCACAGCTACATCGTCTATGCGCCGCTGCTCGCCGGCTGCACCACCATCATGTATGAAGGCAAGCCGGTCGGCACGCCGGATGCCGGCGCGTTTGGCCGGGTGATCGCGGCGCATGGGGTCAAGGTGCTGTTCACCGCGCCGACCGCGATGCGCGCGATCAAGCAGCAGGATCCCGAGGCCAAACTCTTCACCAGCCATGACCTGTCGCGTTTCGAGGCGTTGTTCCTCGCTGGCGAGCGCTGCGATCCGCCGACCGCGGAATGGGCGGCGGCCAGGCTCGGACGTCCGGTGATCGATCACTGGTGGCAGACCGAGACCGGCTGGGCGATCACCGCCGGGTTTCGTGGCCTCGGTCGCTTTCCGTTCAAACCCGGCTCGGGCGGCCGGCCGTCGCCGGGCTATGATCTGCAGGCGCTCGATGAAGCCGGGACGGTGCTCGGGCGTGGCGCCAGCGGCAGCCTCGCTGTTCGCCTCCCGCTGCCGCCCGGCGCCGCGCCGACCCTCTGGCGGAACGAGGCCGGGTTCCGCGACGCCTATCTCCACGATTTTCCCGGCTGGTATCGCACCGGGGACGCCGGCATGATCGACGCCGATGGCGATGTCTGGGTGATGGGCCGCACCGACGACATCATCAACACCGCCGGCCATCGGCTCTCCACCGGCGCGATGGAGGAGGTGCTGGCGTCGCACCCGGATGTCGCCGAATGCGCCGTCATCGGTGCCCAGGACGCGCTCAAGGGGCAGGTGCCGCTCGGCCTCGTGGTGCTCAAAGCGGGAGTCGATCGGGCGTCGGGCGAGATTTGCGCCGAATTGGTGCAACTCGTGCGCGAGCGGATCGGCCCGGTCGCGTCGTTCAAGGAGGCGTTGGTGGTGCCGCGCTTGCCGAAAACCCGCTCGGGTAAGATCCTGCGCGCCGCCATCCGCCGACTCGCCGACGGCGAACCGGCGAACCCGCCGCCCACCATCGAGGATCCCGCCGCCCTCGACGATATCGCCGACGCGCTTCAGTCACGCTGAACCGCGCCGCTCGCCCGGGCCTTGCCGAAGGCAAGGCCCACGGGGAAAAGTTTTTTGGTTCTTTTTTACAAAAAAGAACGCCTTTTCTCCTTCAACGCCAAGCGTGATCGTTTCCACAATCCTTGGTTGTGTTTTTTGGCCTGAGCGGGCCAAAGATTGCGTCAACGCGACCGAATTTATTCCTGAAAAATTTATACATTGGTCACGATCACCATTTTAACGAGAAGTAAATTTTTATCTTCTCTTATTAAGGGATATCGGATAAGTAACCTTCGAGTTGACTATTGTTTGCGGGTGCAAAATGCAACCAGGATGGGAAATCGGTGCCAAAACCCTGCGGGAGAGCGGGTATGGCGCCTGACGATTTCGCTTATGGCGTGGGTCATCTGGTCCCCTATTCCGGGCTGGATCTGCTCACGCCACGGGAGGCGGAGCCCAGCCGCGGCGACACCGCGCGGGAACTCGACCTCCTGCGCCGCGCCGGCCTGTTCGATGCCGCCTATTATCTCCGCAATAATCCCGATATCGAAAATAGCGGCGTCGAGCCGCTGACCCACTATCATCTCTATGGCTGGGCCGAAGGGCGACGGCCGAATTTTTATTTCGATCCCGCGTTCTATCTCGGCGAGAATCCCGATGTTCGCGCCGCCGGGATCGATCCCCTGCTGCATTATGTCTGGTCGGGTGAGCGCGAGGGGCGGCGGCCGGTTTTGTATTTCGATCCGGTCTGGTATCGCGCCCGCTATGGCGTGCCCGAGGGCGAGATGTGCCTCGCCCATTTCCTCGCCCGCCGCGTGAGCGGTGAGACCAGCCCGCTCGTCGAATTCGATTCGGCCTGGTATCTCAAGACCTATCCCGATGTCGCCGCCGCCGGGATGGATCCTCTCGAGCATTTCATCGTCCAAGGCCATCGCGAGGCGCGCAATCCCTCGCCGGATTTCGATAGCCGTTTTTACCGCCAGCGCTATCTCCGTGGCGCGCCGGACGAAAATCCGCTGTTGCATTATCTCCTGCATCGCGATGAACCCGACATCCACACGTCACGCCCGGCCGATGAGGTCAGCCTGCCGCGGGAGGTGCGGCGCAATACCCGTGCCGGTCTCCATTTCGAGACGGTCGAGCCGGTCTCCGAAGCGCACCGTCAGGCCCGGGTGCTGGCCTTCTATCTGCCGCAATTCCATTCCTGCCAGGAAAACGATACCTGGTGGGGCAAGGGCTTCACCGAATGGACCAATCTCGGCCGCGCCTTGCCCCGCTTCGCCGGCCATTACCAGCCGCGCATCCCGCGCGATCTCGGCCATTACCGGCTCGACGGGGCGGAGACGCTGGCGCGGCAGATCGAACTCGCCAAGGGGGCGGCGCTCGGCGGCTTCGTCTTTTATTTCTACTGGTTCAATCGCCGCCGCCTGCTGGACGCGCCGGTCGAGACGTTTCTCGCCAATCCGGGCCTCGATTTTCCCTTCTGCCTGATGTGGGCCAACGAGAATTGGACCCGGCAATGGGACGGGATGGATAATCACGTTCTCATCGCCCAGGAATACCGGCCCGAGGACGAGGCGGCGCTGATCGCCTGTTTCGCCCGCCATTTCGCCGATCCGCGCTATATCCGCATCGATGGCCGCCCGCTGCTCTTCATCTACCGCGCCGCCCTGATCCCGGATCAGGGCGCCGCCATTGCCCGCTGGCGCGAGCGTTTCCGGACCGAGCATGGCGAGGATCCGCTCCTCGTCATGGCGCAGAGCTTCACCGATCACGATCCGCGCCCGCACGGGCTCGACGGCGCGGTGGAGTTTCCGCCGCACAAGCTCACCACCGGGGTCGAGACGATCAACGACCGGCTGGAGCCGTTCGATCTCGATTTCTCGGCCGAGGTCTATGATTACGACGATATCGTCATCCGCTCCCTGACCGCCGTGCAGCCGGACTACCCGCTGATCAAGACCGCGATCCCGGGCTGGGACAATGATCCGCGACGCGAAGGCAGCGGGCTCGTCGTCCATGGCGCGACGCCGGCGCGCTATCAGGCCTGGCTCGGGCGGCTGATCGACGAGGCGCGGGCGCGGCCGTTCTTCGGCGAGCCCCTGGTTTGCGTCAATGCCTGGAACGAGTGGGCGGAAGGGGCCTATCTCGAACCCGATGTCCATTTCGGCGCCGCCTACCTCAACGCCACCGGCCGCGCCATTACCGGCCGGCCGGCCCGCGCCGCCGGCCTCGTGCTCGTCGGCCATGACGCGCTCGCCCATGGCGCGCAGCAGCTTCTGCTCCATCTCGGCCGCCATCTGCGGCGCAATGCCGGGCTCGCGGTGACGTTTCTGCTCCGCGACGGCGGGCCGCTGGAGGCGGAATACGCCAAGGTGGCGCCGACCCTGGTGGTGCGCGAGGACGCCGCTTTCGAGGCGGCGGTGCAGATGCTCTATCATGAGAAAGGGGTGCGGAGCGCGATCGTCAACACCACCGCCGCCGCGGCACTCTGCCCGCACTTCGCCCGCCACGGCATCGCGGTGACGCTGCTGGTGCATGAAATGCCACGCCTGATCGAGGAGAAGCAGCTCCTCGGCGTCGCCCGCGCCGCCGCCCCGCATGTCCGGCACGCGGTGTTTCCGGCCGCGCTGGTGCGCGACCGCTTCACCCAGCTCGCCCCGCTCGACGAGGCGCGGACACACATCCTGCCGCAGGGGTTGTATCAGGATATAAGCTTTGACGCCGAGGCTCGCCGCAAGCTCCGCGAGGAATTCGGCATCGGGCCGGACGCGGTGCTCGCGGTCGGCGTCGGCTATGGCGATCTGCGCAAGGGGATCGATCTCTTCCTCCAGGCCTGGCGCGCCGCGCGCCGGCGTGGGCGGGCCGTGCATTTCGCCTGGGTCGGGCGCATCGACCGCCAGCTCGCGGCCTATCTCGGCCCCGAGATCGAGGCCGCGAAAGCGAGCGGCACCTGCCATTTCCCGGGCTTTCGCGACGATGTCGCGGCCTGGCTCTCGGCGGCAGACGCATTGCTGCTGCCGTCGCGGGAGGATCCTTACCCCTCGGTGATGCTCGAGGCCGCCGCCGCCGGGCTTCCGGTGATCGCGTTCGCGGAAAGCGGCGGCGCGGCCGAGTTCATCCGGCGCGAGGCGGCGGGCGAGGTGGTGCCGTTCGCCGATAGCGAGGCGATGGCGCGCGCTCTGCTCACCCTCACCAAGACGCCGCCGAGCCCTGACGAGCGCCAGCGCCGCGGCGCCGCGGCGTCCGCAAAAAGCGCCTTCAGCCACTACGCCAGCGACCTCCTCTCGCTCGCCTTGCCGGACCTCGTCGGCATCTCGGTGGTGGTGCCGAATTTCAACTATGCGCGCTTCCTGCGCGCGCGCCTCGCGGCGATTTTCGGCCAGACCTATCCGGTGCGCGAGGTGATCGTCCTCGATGACGCCTCCCGCGACGACAGCATCGCCGTCGCCGAGGCCACCGCCCGGGAGTGGCACCGCGACATCCGCGTCATCGCCAATGCCCGCCCCTCGGGCTCGGTTTTCGCGCAGTGGCGGCGCGCGGCGGAGGTGGCGCGCGGGGAATTTCTCTGGATCGCCGAGGCCGACGACGCCGCCGAGCCGCAATTTCTCGAAAAGCTCGCGGGCAGCCTCGCCGGCGCGCCCGATGCGATCTTCGCCTTCTCCGACAGCCGGGCGATCGACGCCGAGGACCGGACGGTGATCGCGAGCTATCGCGGCTATTGCGCCGAAGCCGCCGGTGATGGCGCGCTCGGCGCCGATGACGTGTTCTCGGCGCGCGGTTTCGCCCGCCGTTTCCTCGCCGAGCGCAACCTGATCCTCAACGCCTCCGCCGTGCTGTGGCGCAGGCAGGCGCTGCTCGCGGCGTTCGCGCGCGCCGGCGACGACCTCGCGCGGTTCGACCTCGCCGGCGATTGGCGGCTCTATCTCGAAGCCCTGATCGGGGCGGGGGCGGCGCAAACCGGCGGCAGCGTCGCTTATGTCGCCTCGCCGCTCAATCTCCATCGCCGCCATGACGCGAGCGTCACCGCGCGCACCGATCCCGTCCGCCACGCCAGCGAGATCCGCCGCCTGCACCGCCTCGCCGCGGCTCGCCTCGGGGCCGGCAAACCCCTCCGCGCCCGGCAGGCGGCCTATCTTCGGCAGGTCATCGCGGCGCTCCGCGAACGCAACGAGGGGGCGCTCATTTGACTTTCTCCCCCGCGCGTTCAGGTTTAGAGACGGACGGCGCCGCGGGGGATATCGCAGCGATCCCGGGCGGTGGTAGAATCGTGACCTGAGATAGGGGATCGTTCCGATGACCGCCGACTACGACGCCGCTTCGGTTGCCGTTGCCGCCACCGCCGTGGGGCCGATCGTGCCCGTGATCCTCTCGGGCGGCTCGGGGACGCGGCTCTGGCCGGTCTCGCGTGAGAGCTACCCGAAGCAGTATTGGCCACTGATTTCCGCCCGCTCGCTGCTGCAAGACACCGCCCGGCGTGCCGCCGGCCCCGGCTTCGCGCCGCCGGTCGTGGTCTGCAACCAGGAGCATCGCTTCCTGATCGCCGAGCAATTGCGCCAGGACGGCGGCGAGACCGCGCGGATCCTTCTCGAGCCGGTGGGGCGCAACAGCGCGCCCGCCATCACCGCCGCGGCTCTCCTCGTCGCCGAGGAGAACCCGGACGCGGTGCTCTGGATGATGGCCGCCGATGCCGCGATCGCCGATCTCGCGGCGCTGCGGGCGGCTTTGGTGCCCGCGGTCGCGGCGGCGCGGGGCGGGCGGATCGTGACCTTCGGCATGACGCCGACCGCGCCCGAGACCGGCTATGGCTATATCGAGATCGGGGCGCCGCTCGCCGGCGTCGCCGGCGCCCATGATCTCGTCCGCTTCGTCGAGAAGCCGGACGCCGAGACCGCGGCTCGTTTCGTGCAGTCGGGCCGGCATTTGTGGAATTCCGGCATGTTCCTCTTTACCGCCGCGCGCCTGATCGCGGAGATGGAGGAACACGCGCCCGCGGTTCTGGCGGCGGTGCGCGCGGCGGTCGCCGGGCGGCGGGCGGATCTCGATTTCCTCCGGCTGGAGGCCGCGGCTTTTGCCGCCGCGCCGGCGATCAGCCTCGACCATGCCGTTGCCGAGCGCACCCGCAACGCCGCGGTGGTGCCGGCCGATCTCGGCTGGTCGGATGTCGGGAGCTGGAGCGCGCTCTGGGATCTGGGCGACAAGGACGCCGCCGGCAATGTCGCGGTCGGTGATGTGCTGCTCGAATCGGCGCGGGATTGCTATGTGCGGAGCGATGGCATGCTGACCGCCGTGGTCGGCCTCGAAAACGCGGTGGTGGTGGTGACCGAGGACGCGGTGCTCGCGCTCCATCGCGATCATGCGCAGGATGTGAAAAAAGTCGTCGATCGGCTGCGCGCCGCCGGAAGAGCGGAAGCGGTCGCGCATAACCGCTGCTATCGGCCCTGGGGATTTTATGAGAGCCTGATCCAGGGCGACCGTTTTCAGGTCAAGCGCATCGTCGTCGCGCCGGGCCATAAACTTTCGCTACAGAAACATTTTCATCGCGCCGAGCACTGGGTGGTGGTGAACGGCACCGCGCTGGTGACCCGCGATGACGAGCGGATCCTGGTGCGCGAGAATGAGAGCATCTATCTGCCGCTCGGCACGAGGCACCGGCTGGAAAACCCTGGCCGCATCCCGCTCACCCTGATCGAGGTGCAATCCGGCGCCTATCTCGGCGAGGACGACATCGTCCGTTTCGATGACACCTATGGCCGTTCCTGAGATTCCGCGATCGGCGCGGGGTCAGAACCCCGGGGTCAGAACAACGCCATCAGGCGGGCATGATCGGCGAGATCGGCGGGCACGCCGGCAAACACGATGCGCCCGGATTTGAGCACCGCGACGCGATCGGAAACGGCGAAGGCCTCGGCGATGTTCTGCTCGACGAGCAATACCGTCATCCCGCGCGCGCGTTGCAACGCGCGGAGCGGGCGCAGCAATTCCTGAAATGTCTTCGGCGCGAGCCCGATCGAAGGCTCGTCGAGGAGCAGAATACGCGGGCGCGAGAGCAGGGCGCGGCCGATCGAGACCATCTGCTGCTGCCCGCCCGAAAGCGTGCCGGCGCGGCGGCCGTAAAATCCGGCGATCGCCGGCAAAACGCCGAACACTTCGTCGATCCGCGCCTTGGCCTCGTGCCCGGCCAGCCGCGCCGACCAGAGAGCCAGGGCGAAATTCTCGGCAACCGTCAATCCGGGAAAGACGCCGCGCCCCTCGGGGACGAAGGCGACGCCGGACGCGGCCAGCGCCGAGGGCTCGGGGCGGATCGCGCGGCCATCGAGGCGGATCTCTCCCGCCGCCGCCGGATGGAGGCCGAACAGCACCCGGAGCAGCGTCGATTTCCCCGCCCCGTTATGGCCGATGAGGGAGAGAACCTCGCCGGCGCCGAGCGCGAGGTCGACGCCGGCGAGCACCGCCCGCCCGCCATGGCCGGCAGTGACGCCGCGCGCCGCGAGCGCCGGCGGGGCGGGCGTCGTCGCGCTCATGCCCGTTCGCCGAAATAGATCGCGGCGAGAAGGGGGTCGGCCAGGATCGTTGCCGGATCGCCCTCGGCGAGTTTGCGGCCCTGGTCGAGAAAGACGATGCGGTCGGCGAGTTCGATGACGATGTCGAGATTGTGTTCGATGAGGCAGATGGTGACGCCATCGGCGACGGCGTCGCGGAGCAGCGCCGAAAACCGCGCCCGCGAGGCGGGATCGAGGCCGGAGGCGGGTTCGTCGAGCAGCCAGATGCGGGCCCCGGTCGCGATGATGCGGGCGAGCGAGAGGAATTTGCGCTCGGCATAGGCGAGATCGGCGGCGTCGGCGCGGGCGAGGGCTTCGAGCCCGGTCGCCGCCAGCGCCCGCTCCGCGCGCGCCTGCCGCGCGGCCTTGCCGCCCGGCTGCCAGAACCACGAGGCCGGCTCGGTCGCGCACAAAACATTGTCGCGCACCGACATGCGCGCGAAAAGCCGCAAATCCTGAAAACTCCGGGCGATGCCGAGACGGGCGATATGGTGCGGCGCCCGCCGGCCGATCGCATGGCCGGCGAGCGCGACGGTGCCGGCGTCCGGCGCGAGATGGCCGGTGATGAGGTTGAACAGCGTCGTCTTGCCGGCGCCATTGGGGCCGACGAGCGCGGTGATGATGCCGGGCGCGAGATCGAGATCGACCGCCTGCACCGCGGCGATGCCACCGAAACGTCGGGTCAGGCCGCGCATCGACAAGAGCGCGCTCATCGTCGCCCGGCCAGCCGCCCGGCGAGACCGGCCGGGCGGAAGATCATCAGCACCGTCATCGCCAGGCCGTAGATGAGTTGCTGCACGGCGCCGATATCGGTCGGCGGCAGGCCGGGGATGAAGGTCAGCGCCGCGGGGAGGGCGAGCAGCAGCACGGTGCCGAGAAGCGGGCCGGCGAGCGTCCCGGCGCCGCCGATGATCACCATCGCCATGATCAGCACCGATTGGTCGAGAG
>JAKCCP010000188.1 GCA_021841985.1 Pseudomonadota bacterium
TACACCGAGGATCAATTCTTCGATGATATGTTTCGCGTGACACAAAACCGCACCGACCCAAGGCTTTGCGAGACGCTGGTGCGTTCGAGCTTCTCGACACTCACCTGGATGCGCGGGAAGGGCGTGCGGTTTCAGCCGATCTATGGCCGCCAGGCGTTCAAGGTGGACGGAAAATTCAAATTCTGGGGCGGCCTCACGGTCGAGGCCTGGGGCGGCGGGCCGGGGCTGGTCGCGGCGCTGACCAAGGCGTGCCGGGCGCAGGGGATCGATATCCGCTATGAAAGCCGCGCCGTCCGGCTTCTATCCGATGGCCGGGGGGTGCGCGGCGTCGAGGTCAAGACGCCGGAGCGGCGCTATTCTCTCCATGGCGCGACGGTGATCCTCGCCAGCGGCGGGTTCGAGGCCGATCCCGAGATGCGGACGCGCTATCTCGGCCCGGGCTGGGATCTCGCCAAGGTGCGCGGCTCGCGTTTCAACACCGGCGACGGCATCAAAATGGCTTTGGCGATCGGCGCCGCCCCGGCCGGCAACTGGTCGGGCTGCCACGCCGTGGGCTGGGATTTCAACGCCCCGGAATTCGGCGATCTCGCGGTCGGTGACGGGTTTCAGAAACATTCCTACCCGTTCGGGGTGATGGTGAACGCCGAAGGCAAGCGCTTCGTCGATGAGGGCGCTGATTTCCGCAACTACACCTACGCCAAATATGGCCGCGTCATTCTCGCCCAGCCGGGCAATTTCGCCTGGCAGATCTTCGATTCCAAGGTTCTGCACCTGCTGCGCGACGAATATCGCATCCGCCAGGTGACGAAGCGGCGGGCGGAGACGCTGGAGGCGCTGGCCCCCCAGCTCGACGGCGTCGATGAGGCGGCGTTTCTTGCCGAAATCCGCGCCTACAACGCCGCCGTGCGGCGCGATATCCCGTTCAACCCCAATGTCAAAGACGGGCGCCACACCGAGGGATTGGCGGTTCCCAAAAGCAACTGGGCCAATCCGCTCGAAGATCCGCCATTCGAGGCCTATCAGGTCGGCTGCGGCGTCACCTTCACCTTCGGCGGCTTGCGCATCGATGAGGGGACGCGCGTGCTCGATCAGGATCTGCGCCCGATTCCTGGACTTTACGCGGCGGGCGAGCTGGTCGGCGGGTTGTTTTATTTCAACTATCCGGGCGGCACCGGCCTCATGAGCGGCGCCGTGTTCGGAAAACTCGCCGGCACCACGGCGAGCGCCGATCTTCCGGCGCTGCGCCAGAACGAACCCGCCGCCCCTTTGCTTTCCACCCCCAGCCTCGCCTGATGCCGGGGGGCGCCCCCGATCGCGTTGACGTCGTGGTGATCGGCGCCGGCGCCGCCGGCATGGCCGCCGCCGCCCTCTGCGCGGCGGAAGGGCTCGCGGTGGTGCTGATCGAAAAGACGGCTTCGGTCGGCGGCACCACCGCGACCTCGGGGGGCATGGTGTGGGCGCCGGAGGATATCGCCGCCGCCCGGGCCTATCTTGACCAGGTCATCGGGCAGGGCATCGGGGCCGAGGATCCGGGCGGGCGGCGCGAGAGCTTCCTCGCCCACGCCGCCGCCGCCATGGCCGCGCTCGCGGCGCGCACCGAACTCCGCTTGCAGCCGGTCGCGCGCTATCCCGATTATTACCCCGATCTGCCGGGAGCGACGCTGGGCGGGCGGGTTCTGGAGCCGGTTCCCTTCGATGGCCGCGCCTTGGGCCGGCATTTCGCGCTGCTGCGCCCACCCATTCCCGAATTCACGCCGTTCGGCGGCATGATGATCGCGCGCGCCGATCTCGCGCATTTCCGTAAATTCACCCGCTCGCCGCGTTCGGCCATGATCGTCGCGCGCCGGCTGGCCGCCTATGCCTGGCAGCGTCTGACACGGCCGCGCGGAACGACGCTCGTGCTCGGCAATGCGCTGGCCGGGCGGCTGCTGTTGTCCCTGCTCCGCCTGGGCGTCGATCTCCGCCTCGAAACTCCGGCAACAAAGCTGATTTTCGCCGAAGGACGGGTGCAGGGCGTGGTCGCCGGCGGGAAGACGCTCTCCGCGCGGCGCGGTGTCGTGCTCGCGAGCGGCGGGTTTTCCCATGATCCGGCGCTCCGCGCGGCGCTCCTGCCGGCGCCGGCGCGGCGTTTTTCCGCCGCCTTCGCTGGCGATAGCGGCGATGGCATTCGCCTCGCGCGTGCGATCGGCGCGGCCTTCGAGCGGCGCGGCGCCGATGCGGCGTTCTGGGCCCCGGTCTCCTCCTTCACCCGCGATGATGGCAGTGTCGCGATTTTCCCCCACACCGTCACCGATCGCGGCAAACCCGGCAGCCTTGTGGTCGATGAGCGCGGCCGGCGCTTCGTCAACGAGGCGCTCTCCTATCACGAATTCGTCCGCGCCATGCTCGGCGCCGGCATGGCGCGGGCGTTCCTGATTTGCGATCATGCGTTTCTCCGCCGCTACGGGCTTGGCCCGATCGCGCCGATTTTCCCCCGCCCGCGGCGCTGGATCCGGCGCGGCTATCTCACCGCCGCCGGCGATAGCGCGGGGCTCGCGCGCTCACTCGGCCTCGATCCCGCGACGCTCGCGGCGACCATCG
>JAKCCP010000404.1 GCA_021841985.1 Pseudomonadota bacterium
CGGCCTTGGTCAGGTAAGGGAAAGGTAAGGGAAAGCAAGAAAGGCCAGGGGCGCGGCCCCTGGACCCCGCTGGGGGCAGTGCCCCCAGACCCACAACTCGTTTGTCAGTTGCCGAGCGCCTTGATCAGGGCGTCAGCCTTGTCGTTCTTCACCTGGCCGGCGACGATCTCCTGCGCCGTCACCGCCTTGCCGTAATAGGCCTTGTCGTAATCCGGGCTCTGGGACACGTCCGAGCCGGCGAGCGCGAGGCCGCCGAACGCGCCTTCCGATTTCGACCAGATGACGACATCGGCGCCGGTGATCTGATCCTGTGTTGCCGTGTTGAGATCGGCGAGCGCGAGCCCACCCTGCGCCTTCAGCGTGAAGGTGCTGGTCTGGAGCATGCTTTTGTAGGCCTTGTCGGTCATGATGAACATCACGACCGCGCTTTCCTCCATGCCGATCTGCACGCCGAGCGAGATCGAGGTCGAATCATAGAACGCCGGATCGCTCCAGCCGCCGGTCCGCGCGAGCAGGACACCCTTGCCGTGCGAGGCGCCAATGCCGATCCCGCCCTTGATCATATCGGGGAAAATGACCACCGCCTTGGCCTTCTGCAACAGCGCCGGCGCCTTCGCCGCGGCCGCCGTTTTCATCACCCCGACGGTGTGGGTCGCGCTGTCAACCAGACTCTGCTCATCGCTCACGCCTGGCTTCGAGGATTCGCCGCCGCCGAACATGCTGCATCCGGCGAGCGCGAGAACACCCAACGCGGTCAGCGCGGTGAGCCGAAAACTCTTGAACATGCGAAATTCCCTGTCCTTGTTGTGGCAAATGAACGATGCGCCGAAGAAAACGCCAGTCAGCGCGAAGGGAGGCAAGCGAACCCTAGGAAGTTCGCCCGGCCGAGGCAACCCCGCCATGCCCGGCGATAGCCCCGAAACGACGGCAAAAGCAACGCGCGCCGGGGCCGGCAGCGCAGCGCTTCGTTCACATCCGCGTGGGCCTGGGCGCGGGGCGAGGCCATTTTGCGCCGGTTGCGGCGGCCATGCTAGATGGCCGGGATATGGGATACTGGGGCAAGATCATCGGCGGGGTCGCCGGATTCGCGGTGGGCGGCCCGTTTGGCGCGGTGGTCGGGGCGGCCCTCGGCCATGCCGCCGATAGCGGCGCGATCAGCCAGGGCATCAACGGCCTCAAAACCCATCGCGGCGGTGGGTTCAACCCGCTCAATCCGGCCCGCGTCGCCGCCCTGCTCGGCCGGCGCGAGCAGCTTTTCGCGATCACCGTCGTCGTCCTCGCCGCCAAGCTCGCGAAATGCGACGGGCCGGTGGTCCGCGCCGAGATCGACGCCTTCCGCCAGCATTTCCGCATCCCGCCCGCCTCCGTCCGCGATATCGGCCGCCTCTTCGATCAGGCGCGCGACAGCCCCGAGGGCTTCGAACCCTATGCCGACCAGCTCGGCGAGAGTTTCGCCGGGCATCGCGGCGTGCTCGAGGACGTGCTCGTCGCGCTCTTCGCCATCGCCCGCGCCGACCGCCCGATCAACCTGGCCGAGACCGAGTTCCTCGCCCGCGTGCATCAGGGCTTCGGGCTCGGCCGTGCCGCCTGGGAACGGGCGACCGGCATCACCGGCGGCCGCGCCAGCGCCGCCGCCGCGCCCGAGGAGGACAGCCCCTACGCGGTGCTCGGCATCGACGCCAGCGCCAGCGACCAGGAGGTCCATCTCGCCTGGCGCCGCCTGATGCGCGAAAACCACCCCGACAGCCTCGCCGCGCGCGGCGTGCCGGCCGAATTCATCGCCCGCGCGAGTGAAAAAGCCAGCCGCATCAACGCCGCCTGGGACCGCGTCAAGCGCGAGCGCGGCCTGTGAGCCTCTGGTTTCAGGACCGCCCCAGCCCCAACCACGATGCCCGCCCGCAAGCGGCCGCGATCGACATGATCGTGCTCCATTATACCGGCATGGCGACCGCGGAGGCGGCGCTGGCGCGGCTCGCCGATCCCGCCGCCGAGGTCTCGGCCCATTACGTCGTCGCCGAGGACGGGCTGATCTCGCGCATGGTGCCCGAGGCGCGGCGCGCCTGGCATGCCGGCATCGCCTATTGGCGCGGCGCGACGGACATCAACGCGCGCGCGATCGGCATCGAGATCGTCAATCCCGGCCACGACGCGCTCTATCCGCCGTTCCCGGTGCTGCAACTCGCCGTGGTCTGCGATCTCTGCCTCGATATCCTTTCCCGCCATGCGGTGCCGGCGCGCAACATCGTCGGACATTCGGATATCGCGCCGGAACGCAAGCGCGATCCCGGCGAGAAATTCGACTGGGAGGGGCTGGCGCGGAACGGCGTCGGCCTCTGGCCCGAGGGCGTGCCCGACCTCGGCATCGGCGGCGTGGTGCGCGATGCCGAAAGCCTGCGCGACGTGCGCGCGGCGCTGGCCGAGATCGGCTATCGCGTCGCGCCGGAGGGACCGCTCGATCCGGCGCTTTCAGCGGTGTTGCGCGCGTTTCAGCGCCATTGGCGCCCCGAGGCGATCACCGGCCAGGCCGATGCCGGCACCCTGGCCCGCCTCCTCGCCGTGGTCAGGATGTTACG
>JAKCCP010000119.1 GCA_021841985.1 Pseudomonadota bacterium
GCGAGGGCGCGGCGCGGCGCCTTGGCGCGGAGCAGCGGCGCCGCGGGATCCCCCCCCGGCCACACCATATCCGCCGGCGCCAGCACGGCGACGGCGCCGCGCGCCAGCGCCTCGGCGATGAACGCCCTGCCATCGGCGCGAGCGCCGGGAAGGGCGGCAAAGATCGCCCCCGGCGTCACCGCGCGGCTATCGGCGGTGATCGCGTGGATTTCGTGCCCACCATCGCCTTCGACGACGAGCGGCGTTTCCAGCCCGGAGATGAGGTCAGCGAGCCGCAAGACCGTCTTCCCCGACGCTGGGCGAAAACGCGGTGAGCCACGCCGCCGGCGCCGGCAGCGCCGCCTCGTGGCGGCCGTCATGCGCGGGCTGGGCGCGGGGCGGCGCTGGGATGGCGGGGGTCGCGGCGGCGGGCAGCGCCGGCGGCGCGATCGTCGCCATCGGCGGGTGCGCGGCCGGGGCGCCGGCGCGCGCCGGCTGGAGCGGGATCGCGAGCGCGGCCTCGATCTCGTTCGCGTTGTCGATTTGCGGGAACAGGCCGAGCATCGGCCCGATGCGCGCGATCACCCGCCCGGCGGCCGGCGCGCTCACCTGCCCCGCCGTCGAGAAGAACCCGGTCTCGGCGTTGCCGCGCGGCTCGTCGAGCATCATGTAGACCGCATAGCGCGGCGCGTTCATCGGAAAGACGCTGACGAAGGCGGAGACGTTGGTGTGCTTGCGATAGCCGTGAGCGCCGACCTTCTCCGCCGTCCCGGTCTTGCCGCCGACGAAATAGCCGGGCACGTCCGCCTTCTTGCCATAGCCTTCGGTGACCACGAGGCGCATCAGCCGGCGCATCACCGCAGACGTGCTCTCCCGCATCACCCGCGCCCCCTCCGGCGCCGCGCCCTCGGGCAGGGCGAGGATGGTCGGGCGCAAAACGAGGCCGCCATTGGCGATCGCCGCCGTCCCGCGCACGACATGGAGCGGGGAGACGGCGATGCCGTGGCCGAAGCCGATGGTCATCGTCGCCGCCTCGCGCCAATTGCTCGCCGGCGGCACCAGCGGCCGCCCGGCCTCGGGCAGCTCGATGCCGATGCGCTCGAAGAACCCCATCGCGCGGAGCCAGGCGCGCTGCCGCTCCGCGCCCACCGTGAGCGCGATGTGGGCGGCGCCGAGATTGGAGGAATAGGCGAGCACTTCGGGGAGATAGAGCCAGCGATGCTTGCCCTCGAAATCGGTGATGGTGAAGCGCCCGATATGGATCGGTTGGGAGGCATCGAACTGGTCCCAGAGATGCGCCGCCCCGGAATCGAGCGCCATCGCCGCGGTTTGCAGCTTGAACGTGCTGCCGGGCTCGAACATGCCGGTGATGGCGCGGTTGAAGCGGTCCTCGGGGGGGGCCGCGCCAAAGGCGTTGGCGTCGTAATCGGGGAGACTGACCATCGCCAGCACTTCGCCGGTGCGCACATCCATGACGATGCCGCAAGCGCCGATCGCCTGGAACTCGGTCATCGCCGCCAGCAATTCCTCGCGCACCACCGCCTGCACCCGGACATCGAGGGAGAGGCGGAGCGGCTGCGGATCGGTGCGCAGCCGGGCATCGAAAGCGCGTTCGGCGCCGGCGACGCCACGCTCATCGACATCGACCCCGCCCAGCACCTGCGCCGCGACGCGGCCGAGCGGGTAATGGCGGCGCTCCGAGATCTGAAAATAGAGCCCCGGAATGCCGAGATCATTGATCGCCAGCTCCTCGCCCGGGGAGAGTTCGCGGGCGAGATAGACGAAGGCCTTGCCGGAGGAAAGACGCTGGGCGATGGCGGCGCGATCGAGCCTCGGCACGATATGGACGATCTTGTCCGCGACCGCGCCGGCATCGATGACCTCGCGCGGATTGGCATAGAGTTCCGCGATGGGGAGCGAGAGGGCGAGCGCCTGCCCGTTGCGATCGACGATCTCGGCCCGCGCGACACGGGGCAAGGCGGGATCCGGGGCATCGGGTGAGGCCGGCGGCGGGGCGACGATCAGCGGCTTTTCCGGCGGCGGGCGGAGCGGCGTCAGCACCGTCGCCAGGGCGAGCTTGATCGCGACGGCGCCGAACAGGGCGGCGAACCCGGCCGCGATGAGCACCAGCCGGGCATGGGTTTTCTCGATCAGGGCGCGGCGCGCGAGATCGGGCGCGGTGACGCGCACATCCTCCATGCGCGGCACCGCGGCCGCGCGCGGCGCGCCATAGATTCGGGCCGCGGCGTGCGGCGGCGGCGCGTCCTTGGGCGGGGCCGCCGGTTTGCGCGGCGGCTCGCTCACGGCCCGTCCGCCCGGCTTTGCGGCGGCGGGACCGGCGGCGGCAAGGCGACATGCGGGCCGCCGAGCGCCGAACTCGCCGCCGGCACCGGGATCGCGGCGGTTTGCGGCGCGCGCGCCGGACGCGGAGGATCGATGAGCAAACTCGCCGCGACCGGGCGCAGCACCGAGGCCACGACCGGGCGCGGCGCGATCGCGGGCGGGGTCGGGCGGCGCGGCGCGGCATTGGCGGCGGCGACGCGGAGCGCCGGGCCGGCGGCATCGCCGCCCGGCGTGC
>JAKCCP010000066.1 GCA_021841985.1 Pseudomonadota bacterium
CGATCTCGATGCGCAACAGATTGGCGTTGACCAGCGCCTCGCTCTCCGGGTCGAGCGCGCTGGTCGCCTCGTCGAGGATGAGAATGCGCGGATCGTTGACCAGGGCGCGGGCGATGGCGAGGCGCTGGCGCTGGCCGCCCGAGAGATTGGCCGAGCCCTCCTCGATGAAGGTCTCGTAACCCTGCGGCATGCGCTCGATGAACTCCTCGGCGCCGGCGAGGCGGGCGGCGCGCACCGCGTCCTCGAGTGTGAGGCCGGGGCGCCCGGCGATGATGTTCTCGCGCACCGTGCCGCGAAACAGGAAATTATCCTGCATCACGACGCCGAAGCTGCGCCGCAGATAGGAGAGGTTGATTTCGCGCAGATCGACGCCGTCGATCTTCACATAGCCCTCGTATTCCCGGTTGATGCCTTGCAGCAGCCGGGTAATGGTCGATTTCCCCGAGCCGGACTTGCCGACGACGCCGAGCATGGTGCCCGCTGGTACCCCGAAGGTGACATCCTCGAGCGCCGTCGCCTTGGTGCCGGGATAGCTGAAGGTCACCTTCTCGAAACTCACGGCGCCGGCGAAGCGTGGCCGCAGCCCCTCGCCCGCGGTTTTGCTTTCGGTCGGGTGGTTGAGCACCATACCGACCTCGCCGATCGCGCTCCGCACCTCCTCCAAGTCCTCGATCAGCCGCGCCATACCGACCAAGGGGGCGGCGACGCGAATGCCGAGCAGCATGAAGGCGATCAGTGCGCCGGCCTGGATGCCGGCGGTGCCGGTGAGCGCCAGATAGGCGCCGACCAGCAGCACGCCGCGCTCGATAAAACGCTCGATCGGCGTCACGATGGTGTTCGGCCAGTTGCCCAGCCGTCCCGCCTCGAGTCGCAGGCGGCTGGCATTGGCGACCTTGAGATCCCAGAGATCGCGCTGCTGCGGCTCGATGGCGAGCGATTTCACGGTGCGGATGCCGTGCACTGTCTCGACCAGGATCGTGCTTTTCTCGGTTTCGGCCTGCACCACCTTGCCGATGATGCGGCGCATCGGGGGCAGAAAAATGAAAATCACCAGCGCGATCAGCACCGCACCCGCCAGCACCATCCAGGCCAGGGTGGCGCTCATGTAGAACAGCACCGGCAGCAGCACGAGCAGGGTGAAGGCATCGAGGAAGGTGCTGAGCAGCTTGCCGGTCATGAAATCGCGCACCTTCCAAACCTGGGAGATGCGATGCGTCGTCTGGCCGGCCGGATTGCGTTCGAAATAGGAGAGCGGCAGGCTGAGCAGCCGGTTGAAGATGTGCAGGTTGAGCCGCGTGTCGAGTCGCGCCGCGACCACTGCCGTCAGCTCGCGCCGCGCATAGCCGAGCAGCGTCTCATAGACCACCGCGACGCCGAGAATGACCGAAAGCAGCACCAGGGTGGACATGCTGTGGTGCTCGAGCACGCGGTCGATCACCGTCATCACGAGGAGCGGCGGGATGATCGTGAGCAGGCTGAGCGCGATCGAGGCGATGCTGATATCGCGGAGCGAGGCGCGCTCGCGCAGCACCACGCGGGCGATCCAGCCCAGCGTGAACGGCGCCTCCTCGTCGTTGCCACCCCGCTGTAGGCGCATGAGCAGAACTTCGCCGGTCCAGACACGCTTCAGGCGCAGCTCATCGACCGGGGCGGGATCGTCGCCGGCGGGGGCGCGCGGATCACGGAGAAACACGACATTGCGCGGCGGGTTGGCGCCAACCATCAGCCCGGCGCTGCCATCGCTGAACAGCATCACCACCGGCGCCGTGCCCTGGACGCGCAGCAATTGCCGCCAGCTCAGCCGTGCCGCCCTGGCCCAGAGGCCGGAATCACGCGCCCAGCCGGCGAGCTGCGCCGGGGAGGGGATGGTCGCCGGGTCCACCCGCAGCTCGGCACGATCGAGCACGACGCCGTGATGGCGGGCGGCGGCGATCATTGCCAGCAGCAGGGTCTCGCGCGCGTTGCCGCCGGTGCTGGCCCCGGGCTCGGCCGCCGCCCCCGCCATTTCGGGCAGCTCGCGGGTTTCCGCGTCGTCGGGATTTTCCGCCTTGTCGATCTCGTTCGCCACCGCCACGCCCCCAAAGCAACCAACCCGGATGTTTCGTCCGACCCGGACGCCCATCGCCGAGTCCGATGGCTCTAGACTATACCCGATATTTTTAATAAGCCCGTAATTTCCCGCGCCATCGAACGCCAGGAGCCGACGCCAGGAGCCGTTATCCGCCTCGGCGCCCGGCGATACCGCTCCGAGCGTCACCCAGGCGCGGGGAGGATGACGTCTCTTTGATCGCCGGGGGCGCTCCCGTCAAGCAGCGATCGCTGCCGCGCGTCGGACTGTGCCGGGGAGAATGGCGCGGAGTTCGTCATGGAGCGCGGGGCTCAGCGTCGCGGCGGTCGCGACGAGCGCCGCGTCCTCCACGCCGCGGGCGGAAAATTCCTGGATCACCCAGCGCGTGACCCCGCGCCCGGCCAGGGTCTCGGCCATGGCGCGCAACGCCGCGGGCGGGAGCAGCGCCGGGTGATAGGTGGTGCGGACTTCTTGCGCGAC
>JAKCCP010000334.1 GCA_021841985.1 Pseudomonadota bacterium
CCGATCTCTGCTCGCCCATCGTCTTCCCGAGACCGAAGCGAAACGCATCGCCGAGACCCTCGCCACCGGCACCTGGACCCATGATTACCCGATTTCCGCCGCCGAGGCGAAAGCGCTCGGTCTTCCGGTCAGCACCGATATGCCCGAGGATGTGCTGCAATTGATGGATCTCTACCCGCAGCCGATGCAGGCCCGGGGCGGCAATGTCGAATATCTGCCGGTGCCGCGACAAAAACCCTGATCCAGCGGCGATCGTCGAGTTTGGGGAGGACGCGATGACAACCAGGTTCGAACGCCATTACGGCGACCGCGTCATGCGTTGCTTCGAACAGCGCCCGGCCAGTCTCTCGGCGCTGCTCGAAGGCGCGGTCACGCGCAACCCGGACGGCGAGGCGCTGATCGATGGCGCGACCCGGCTCACCTATCGCGCGCTTTTGCGGCGGGTCGGCGAGGTGGCGGCGGGGTTGGCGGCGCGCGGCGTCGGGGCCGGCGACCGGGTGGCGATGCTGCTCGGCAACCGCGCCGAGTTCGTGATCCTGCTGTTTGCGATCACCCGGCTCGGCGCCATCGCGGTGCCGCTTTCGATCCGCGAGCAGCGCCCGGGCCTTGCCTATCTGCTCGGCCATTGCGGCGCCGTGCTGTGCGTGTTCGAGGATCTTCTCGCGCCCCTGCTGCCGGCGCCGGAGGAGGTGCCGGCGCTTCGCCATCGCATCCCGGTGAGCCGCTTCGCCGATCTCGCCGGCCCCGGCGTGTGCGAGACCGACGCGCCGGTCGGCGAGGAGGACGTCGCGATGCTGCTTTACACCTCGGGCACCACCGGGCGGCCGAAAGGGGCGATGCTCACCCATTTCGGGATCGTCCATTCGGTGCTGCATTGCCTGATGGCGCTCGACCTCGGCCCCGGCGAGCGTGTCATGGCCGCGGTGCCGATGGCGCATGTCACCGGCATCGTGCCGGTGATCGCAACCACCATCCATGCCGCCGGCGCGCTCATCGTGCTGCCCGAATTCAAGGCCGGCGCCTTTCTCGATCTCGCCGAGCGCGAGCGCCTCACCTACACCATCCTGGTTCCGGCGATGTATGCGCTGTTGCTGCTGGAGCCCGATTTCGCCGCCCGCGATCTCGGTGCCTGGCGTATCGGCGCGTTTGGCGGCGCGCCGATGCCGGAAGCGGTGATCGCCAGGCTCGCGGCGACACTTGCGCATCTTCGCCTGATCAACGGCTATGGCGCGACCGAGACCACCTCGCCGGCGACGTTTCTTCCCGCGAGTGCGATGGCCGAGCACGCCGCAAGCGTCGGCCTTTCCGTTACCTGCGGCGAGATCGTGGTGATGGACGAGCACGGGCGCGAGGTGCCGCGGGGAGAGATCGGCGAAATCTGGATCCAGGGGCCGATGGTGGTGCCCGGCTACTGGCAGGACGCGGCGGCGACGGCGGAGAATTTCACCGCCGGGTTCTGGCATTCCGGCGATCTCGGGGTGATCGACGGCGAGGGTTTCGTCCACATCCGCGATCGCGGCAAGGATATGATCAATCGCGGCGGCCACAAGGTGTTTTCGGTCGAGGTGGAAAACGCCCTCATCGCCCATCCCGAGGTGATCGAGGCGGCGGCGGTGGCGCGGCCCTGCCCGGTGCTCGGCGAGCGGGTCCACGCTTTCGTTCGCCTCCGTGACGGCGCCAGCGCCAGCGCCGCCGACCTCGCGGCCCATTGCGCCCCCTTGCTCGCCGATTACAAGCGGCCGGAGAGTATCAGTTTCGCGACCGAGCCGCTGCCGCGTAACGCCAATGGCAAGCTGCTCAAGCGGACATTGCGTGAGGCGATTGCCAGACCGCCCGCCAATGGCTAAACTTTCATATCAAACCATTGCTGGGGGACAAGAAACGTGAGCAAATTTCCGATCATGGCGGCGGCGTTGGCGGCTTCGCTCGGCATCGCGGGGGCGGCGCGGGCCGACGGTTTCACCCTCACCAGCCCCGATATCCCCGAAGGCGCGACGATCCAGAATGAGCAGGTGTTCAACAGCTTCGGCTGCACCGGCCAGAACCTCTCGCCACGCCTTTCCTGGTCGGGCGCGCCGGCCAACACCAAGAGCTACGCGCTCACCATCTATGACCCTGACGCGCCGACCGGCAGCGGCTTCTGGCACTGGGTGGTGTTCAATATCCCGGCCAAAGCCACGCAGCTCGCCAAGAACGCCGGCGATGCGCATCACAACCGCCTGCCGCGCGGCGCAACCCAAAGCCGCACCGATTACGGCATCGCCGGCTATGGCGGCCCCTGCCCGCCGCCGGGTGACAAGCCGCATCACTACATCATCACGCTGCACGCGCTCGATGTGGATAAATTACCGCTGAACAAGGACACGACGGCGGCGGTGGTCGGCTTCAACCTGCATTTCCACACCATCGCCTCAGCGACCCTCACCGGGCTTTACGGGCGCTGACCTCACGGCTCCGCGCGGTTTTTGGAAGGGGCCGAATTTTGCCGTGAAGACGGGTCGCGGGGGGGGCTGCAGTGGGTTCCTCACCCCCCCCCAGGG
>JAKCCP010000321.1 GCA_021841985.1 Pseudomonadota bacterium
TTACGTCGCCCGCTACGGCACGCTTTATGAACAGGTGGAGCGCGAGATGACGCCCTGTGATCTGACGCCCGACCTCGTCGCCCGGCTCGATGCGCCACGCCGCGCCGCCTTGCCGCTCGCCGAACAGCCCGCCCGCCAGGCCTGGCGCGACCGGCGGCTGATGGCGCTCGCGGCCCACAAGGCGGGGCAGCTCTCGGCATGAGTGCCGCCGAGCCGCTGGCCGCCCTGGCCGATCTCCTCGGGCCGCGCGGGCTGATCACCGCCCCCGCCGATATCGCGCCCTATGCCGAGGATTGGCGGCGTCTCTATCGCGGCCGGCCGCGCGCCGTCCTCCGCCCGGCGAATACCGCCGAACTCGCCGCGGCCGTCGGGATCTGCGCTGGCGCCGGCCTCGGCATCGTGCCCCAGGGCGGCAATACCAGCATGGTCGGCGGCGCGACGCCGTCGGCGAGCGGCGGCGAGGTGGTGCTCGCTCTGTCCCGGCTCAACCGTGTGCGCGCCATCGATCCGGTCGATCTCACGCTCACCATCGAGGCCGGGGCGACGGTCAAGGCGGCGCAGGACGCGGCGGCGGCGGCCGGGTGCCAGTTGCCGCTCTCGATCGCGTCAGAAGGGAGCGCGACGATCGGCGGCGTGCTTTCGACCAATGCCGGCGGCAATATGACGCTCCGCTACGGCAATGCGCGCGACCTCGTGCTCGGCCTCGAAGTGGTGCTGGCCGATGGCCGGGTGTGGGAGGGGCTCAGACGGCTGCGCAAGGACAATACCGGCTATTGCCTGCGCCAGATTTTCCTCGGCGCCGAGGGCACGCTCGGCATCATCACCGCCGCCGTGCTCAAGCTGGTGCCGGCGCCGCGCCAGCGCGTGGTCGCGTTCGCGGCCTTGCCGAGCGCGGAGGCGGCGCTCTCGCTTCTCACCCGCTGCCAGCGCCACGACCAGGCGGCGCTCGTCGCCTTCGAATACATGGGCGGGCACGGCATGGAGCTGGTGCTCCAGCACATTCCGGACACGCAACTTCCTCTCGCCGCCGCCGCCGAGCATTACGCCTTGGTCGAATTCGCCTCGTCCCGCGCCGAGGCCGGTTTTACCGAGGACGTGGAGGAAATGATCGCGCAAGCGATGGCGGCGGGCGAGGTGCGCGATGCGACGCTCGCCGCGAGCGAGGCGCAGGCGCGGGCGATCTGGCGGCTGCGGGAAGAGCACGCGGAGGCGCAAAAGCGCGCCGGCGCCAGCATCAAGAACGACGTCTCGGTGCCGGTCTCGCTGGTGCCGGAATTCCTGCGCGCGGCGCCGGCGGCCTGCCGCGCCCTCATGCCGGGCATCCGCGTCGTCGCCTTCGGCCATCTCGGCGACGGCAATATCCACTTCAACCTGCGCCCGCCCGAGACCATGGCGGAGGCCGATTTCCTGGCCCAGGACCACGCGGTGATGGACGCCGTGCTCGGCGTCGTGCGGCGTCTCGGCGGCAGTTTCTCGGCCGAGCACGGCGTCGGCCGGCTCAAGACCTACCTGATGCCGGACTGGCGGGGCGGGGTCGAACTCGACCTCATGCGCGCGCTCAAGACGGCGTTCGACCCGCACGGGCTGCTGAACGCGGGTAAGATTTTCCCGTAGCGATGTGGCTGGAGCGCATCGGCCGGCATGAAAATGCGCCGCGGGCGCGCTCGGCGGTTGCTTTCGCCGTGGTTCTGGCCCAGAAACCGCCAACCGCCAATCCGCTGGCTGCATCTGGGACGACGCAAAGCAGGCCGCCATGCTCTCCGCGCTCCGACTTGGCCAGATCGACCGCTACCTGCTGGGCCAGCTCCTGGCCGGGCTGCTGGCCTCCACTGGCGGGCTGGTCGCGCTGATCTGGCTCACCCAGTCGCTCCGGTTCATCGATCTCGTGGTCAATCGCGGCCTCTCGCTGGTGGTGTTCCTCCAGCTCACCGGTCTCCTGATCCCGAGCTTCGTCGCCGTCATCCTGCCGATCACCACCTATGTCGTGGTGCAGTTCACCTATCAGCGCCTGGCGAGCGACCGCGAGCTGACGGTGATGCGCGCCGCCGGCCTTTCCTCTTACGCCCTCGCCCGCCCGGCGATGATGCTGGCGATGATCGCGGTCGCCACCTGCTTCGTCCTCGATGTCTGGGTGGTGCCCTCGGCCTCGGCGGCGTTCCGCGAGGAACAGTTCCGCATCCGCAACCGCATGGCCGCGTTCATGCTCCAGGACGGGGTGTTCACCCAGGTCTCCGACGACATGACGGTCTATGTCCGCAAGCGCGATTCGGACGGCACGCTGCACGGGGTGATGATCGATGACGCGCGCCAGAAGAACGCGCATGCGACGATTCTCGCCCGCCGCGGCCGCTTCCTCCCCTCCACCGACGCCCCCCGCGTCTTGCTCCTCGACGGCACCCGCCAGGAGATCGACCATCAGACCGGGCGGCTCAACATCCTCACCTTCGCGCAGAACGTCATCGATCTGACCTCCAACAAATCGACCGCGCAGCGCTTCCGCGACGCGACCGAGATGTCGCTCGGCGAATTGCTGCATCCCGACCCGGCGGTGGTCGCGGCGCATGATAGGTCGAAATTCATCGTCGAGGCGCATCGCCGCCTCACCGCGCCGCTCACCGCCGCCTCCTTCGCCTTCGTTGCCCTGGTCGCCGTGCTGCGCGGCGCGTTTCAGCGCCATGGCGGGCTTCTGCGGCCCTTCCTCGCCGTGCTCGTCGTCGTCGGGCTGCTCGCGCTCGGCCTGATGATCGCCAATCTCGCGGCGCGCGTGCCGGCGCTGATCCCGCTGATCTGGGTGCATGCCATCGCCCCCGGCGTGGTCTGCGCCTGGATGCTGTTCGTGCCCGAACTCCGCCTCGGCCGCCTTGTCACCCTCGCCCCCGGCGCGGCGGCATGATCGTCGCCGCGACCTTCCTCCGCTATGTCTCGCGGGTTTTCATCTTCGCCGTCCTCACCATGGTCGCGGCGCTCTCCGGGCTCGTCGCCCTGTTCGATTTCATCGAACTCCTGCGCCGCGCCGCGACCCGCCCGCAGGCGACCTTCGCCATCGTCTCCGAGATCGCAGCACTCCGTCTCCCCTGGGAGGCGATGCAGATCCTGCCGTTCGCGGTGCTGCTCGGCGGGATCTCGGCGTTCTGGCGCCTGACCCGCTCCTCCGAGCTGATCGTCGCGCGGGCGACCGGGCTTTCGGCGTGGCAGTTCCTCGCCGGCCCGGTATTGTGCGCGATCCTGCTCGGCGCCGCCGCGACCGCCGCGGTGACGCCGCTTTCGGCGGTGATGCTGGCCCGCGCCGAAGCGCTCGACAACACCTATCTGACCGCGACCGGCGGGCCGCTTTCGCTCGCCGGCGGCCAGCTCTGGCTGCGCCAATCCGACCACGCCCTGGTCTCGGACGGCGTTTCGATCATCCACGCCGAGCAGGTGGCGCTCGCCCGCCGCGTGCTCTCGGTCAATGAGGTCAGCGTTTTTCGCCTGGCGCCGCATGACCAGCTTTTGCAGCGCATCGAGGCGCGGCGCGCGGTGCTCGATCGCGGCAGTTGGCGGCTGGAGGAGGCGCGGGTGATCTCCGCCGACCGGCCGCCCGATCCGGCGGGGACGATCCTGTTGCCGACCGATCTCACCGTTGCGCGCGTCGAGGAGAGTTTCGCCTCGCCGGACACGCTCTCGTTCTGGAAGCTGCCGGATTTCATCGCACTCCTGGAACGCTCCGGGTTTTCCGCGATCCGCCACCGGCTGCGCTTTCAAAGCCTGCTCGCGCTGCCGGTCCTGGCGGCGACGATGACGCTGGTCGCGGCCGGGTTCTCGATGCGCCCGGCGCGGCGCGGCGGCACCGCGCGGATGATCGGGAGTGGCGTCTCCGCCGGCTTCGCGCTGTTCCTGATCTCCAAGGTCGCCGAGGAATTCGGCGGCTCCGGCGCGCTGCCGATCGTCCTCGCCGCCTGGGCGCCGGCGGCGGCGGGGCTGATGCTGGCGATCGCGCTTCTGCTTCATCTGGAAGACGGCTGAGCGATGCCGCGCCGGGCCCGGGGGGGTCTCCTCGCCACCCTTGCGGGCGCGATCGCGATCACGTTCGCGACAAGCGCCTTCGCGCAGACCACCATCCCCGGCTTCACCCCGTTCGCCAAGCCGCAATACGGCACCAGCCTGAACAAGGAGCCGATCAAGCCGAACGAGGCGGTGTCCTTCACCGCCGATCAGATCGTCTATAACCGCGACGCCAGCATCGTCACCGCGACCGGCCATGTCGAGGCCTGGCAGAACGACCACGTGCTGCGCGCCGACAAGATCGTCTTCGACCGCAACACCAATGTCGTCGCCGCCTCCGGCCATGTCGTGCTGCTGGAGCCCGATGGCGAGGTGTTGTTCGCCGATTACGCCGAGCTGACGCAAGGGATGCGCGAGGCGGTGCTGCGCGGCATGCGCATGCTCTTGGAGGAAAACACCCGCATCGCCGCCAACGGCGCGCGGCGCACCGACGGCCAGTACAACGAGCTGAGCCGGATGGTCTACTCGGCCTGCACGCTCTGCAAGGACGATCCCACCAAGCCGCCGGTCTGGCAGATCGACGCCTACTCGGCGGTGGATGATCTTCAGGCCAAGCGGATGGAGTTCCAGGACGCGACGGTGGAACTGCTTGGCGTGCCGATTTTCTACATGCCCTATTTTTCCACCGCCGACAGTTCGGTGAAGCGCGAAAGCGGTTTCCTCGCCCCGGACGCCGGCTCCAACACCTTCATCGGCAGCTTCTTCGCGCTGCCCTATTACTACGTCATCAATAATTACTCGGACATCACGATAACGCCCTGGATCGACAGCGGCATGGACCCTCAGCTCGACACGCTGTACCGGCAGAAATTCAATAACGGCCAGATCAAGCTCGAAACCGCCATCGCCTATGACGAAAACGCGATGCAGGGGCTGTTCTTCGGCTCCGGCGATTTCACCTATAATGAAAACTGGCGCTACGGCTTCAATATCAACGAGGCCAGTTCCGCCAATTACATGCGCGATTTCTTCATCTCCGGCTATGGTAACGATGTGCTTTCCAGCACGACTTATCTTGAGGGCTTCGGCCAGGGCGCCTATTCCCGCCTCGATACCCAGTTCTACGAGGGCCTCCTCAATATCGTGAACAACAAGGAGCTGCCCTATGTCATGCCGCGCTATCTTTATGATTATGTCGGAAACCCGGATTCCCTCGGCGGGTATGTTACTTTCAATGGCGGCGGCTTCAATGTTTTGCGCTTCATCGGCACCAATACCCAGCGCGTCAATGGCACCCTCTCCTATAATCTGCCGGAGACGGGACCGCTCGGGCAGGAATGGAATTTCCTCACCCGCTTCTATTCCGCCGGCTATCAGGCCCAGAGCCTCAACCAGATCCCGAATTTCAGCCGCTATACCCATGCCAATGTCGCCCAGGGCGAGCCGGTGGTGGCGGCGCGGCTGAACTGGCCGTTCTCGCGGAGCGACGGCGATGCGACGACGGTGCTGGAGCCGATCACCCAGTTCGTCATCCGCCCCAACGGCTACGGCTTCACCTCACCCTATCTCATCCCCAACGAGGACAGTCTCGATCAGATGTTCACCGACGCCAATCTGTTCTCGATCAACCGCCTGCCCGGCATCGACCGCCTGGGTGGCGGCTCGCGTGCCGATCTCGGCATGCATTTCGCGTGGTTCGACGGCAGCCACGTCTTCGATGCGCTGATCGGCCAATCCTATCGCACACAGACGGAATATGCGCTCTGGGGGCCGGGCACCGGGCTCGGCGGCAATATTTCCGACATCGTCGGTCGTGCTTACTACGAACCCGCCGATTGGCTCAACGTCACCTATCGCTTCCGCCTCAACCACGACACCGGTCAGACCGAGTTCAACGACACCAGGCTCACCTTCGGGCCGCCGAATTTCCGCGTCGATTTCGGCTATATCTACAGCAACCTCGACCCCTTCTATTTCTATAATCAGTTGCCGACCATCCCGGCGCCATCCTACGCCCCTTATCAGTCGCTCAATTTCCCGCGCAACGAGGTTCTGGCCGGGTTGCAGACGAAATTTGGCAACTGGCGGGTCGGCGGCTATATCCAGCGCAACATGCAGCTCAACCAATTGGTCGCCTACGGCCTCGATGGCGGCTATGAGGATGATTGCTTCATCATTGCGTTGAACTACTTCGACCTGTTCACGAACTATAACGGCATCAGCAATGTCCAGGCCTTGACCGTCAACATGACCTTCAAGACGCTGGGACAATTCGGCGTCCCGCTGATGTAGTATGGCGTATTGCGCATCCCGCTGGCCGAGCGATGCCGTGGTGAGGTAAGGTTCCGCCGATGCCGCCGATCTGGAGGAAAACCCTGCCCCGCTTCCTGTTCCCGCTGGTGTTCGCGGCCCTGTTGCTCGCCGCCAGCCCGCTCCGCGCCGAGATGCTGCTCGCCCAGGCGACCGCCCCCGGCAACGCGAATGCCCCCGCCGCCAGGCCGCCCGCCAAGCACGAGGCGGCGGGCGATATCATCGATCCCGAGCAGGAATCGCGCATCGTCGCGGTCGTCAACGGCGATGTCATCAGCGCCCAGGACGTCGATAACCGCCGCCGCCTGTTCGCCCTCTCCAGCGGGCTTCCCGTCACCCGCGAGGTGCTCGACCGGCTGACGCCGCAGGTGGTGCGCGAGCTGATCGATGAGCGGCTCCGCCTGCAGGAGGTGCAGCGGCGCAAGATCGCCGTCACCGATAAGGACATCGCCGAGACCATCGGCAATCTCGAAAAGCGCAACAACATGCCGCCGGGGACGCTGGCGCGCCGGCTTGCCTCCGATGGCGCCGAGATCCACACGCTTTACGACCAGACCCGCGTGCAGCTCGGCTGGTCGCGCGTTTTGCGCGAACAGATCGGCGTCGCCGACCGCGTCACCGAGCAGGACGTCAACGAGCAATTGCACATGATCAAGGCCGAGACCGGCCAGATGGAATATCATGTCGCGGAGATTTTCCTCCCCATCGACGAGCCGGCGCGCGCCGCCGATACCCAGCGTTTCGCCGAAACCGTGATCCAGCAATTGCGCAATGGCGCGCCGTTCGCCGTCGTCGCGGCGCAGTTCAGCCAGAGCCAGACCGCCCTTCAAGGCGGCGATCTCGGCTGGGTGCGGCCCAACCAGCTCGAATCCCCGGTCGCCCACCTGGTCACCGAGATGCCGCCGGGCGCGATCAGCAACCCGGTGCCGGTCGCCGGCGGGCTCTCCATCGTCACCCTGCTCGCCAAGCGCCAGATCGGCAACGACCCCGCGACCCTGCTCAAGATCCGCCAGGTGTTCCTGAAATTCGCGACCCCGCTCGACCCCCAGAACCCGACCCAGCAGCAGCACGACATGCTGCTGCGGGCCAAACAGATCTCGACCACGGTGCATAGCTGCGACGCCATGGCGGCGGCCGACAAGGCGGCCGGCAATCCGCCGCGGCCCGACCCGGTCGATGTCCGCCTCGAAGCCATCAATCCGCCGGAACTCCGCACCCTTCTCGGCAAACTCACCGAGAACAAGCCGAGCGAACCCCTGGTGACCCAGGAAGGCATCATGGTGGTCATCGTCTGCGCGCGCGAGGAGCGCAATCTCGGCATGCCGTCCAAGGAAGAGGTGATGAACCAGCTCTTCAGCCAGCGCGTCGAACTGATCTCGCGCCAGATGATGCGCGATCTCCACCGCCGCGCCTCGATCGACCAGCGCATCGGAGGGGTTTGAGAGAATAACGAGAAAGCTGTTCTTTTTGGAAAAAGAACCAAAAACTTTTTCCCCGTTGGGCGGCGCCTGCGGCACTGCCCGCTCCGAGCCGTTGCGCGACGTCATCGCCCGCCATGGCCTGGCGGCGCGCAAGGCGTTGGGCCAGCATTTTCTGCTCGATCTCAACCTCACCGCCCGCATCGCCGCCGCCGCCGCGCCGCTCGCCGGCGTGCATGTGATCGAAATCGGCCCGGGGCCGGGCGGGCTCACCCGCGCCTTGCTCGCAAGCCCAGCCGCCAGCGTCACCGCGATCGAGATCGACCGCCGCGCGATCGCAGCACTGGCCGAATTGCAGCCCGCCGCCGGGGCGCGGCTCGCGGTGATCGAGGCGGACGCGCTCGGCCTCGACTATCCGGCGCTCACGCCGGCGCCGCGCGCGATCGTCGCCAATCTTCCCTATAATATCGCGACCCCCTTGCTGATCTCCTGGCTGCGCGCGGCCGGCGCCTTCGAGCGCCTGGTGCTGATGTTTCAGCTCGAGGTCGCGGAACGGATTTGCGCGCCGCCGGACAGCCCCGCTTATGGCCGGCTCGCGGTGCTGGCGCAGTTCCTCTGCGCGACCGATCTGGTCTTGCGTCTCCCGCCGGCGGCGTTCACCCCGCCGCCCGCCGTCGCCTCGGCGGTGGTTGTGCTGCGCCCGCATCCGAGCCAGCCGCCGCCAGCGCTCCGCGCCGCGCTCGAGCGGGTCAGTGCCGCCGCGTTCGGCCAGCGCCGCAAGATGCTGCGCCGCGCGCTCGCGCCGCTCGGCGGTGAGGCGCTGCTGGCCGCCGCCGGGATCGATCCGACCCGCCGCGCCGAAACCCTGAGCGTCGCGGAATTCGCGCGCCTCGCGGCGCTGCTCCTGGCGCGCGACGAATGAATTACGGAAAATCGTTGAAAAACGATATTTTGTTATATATGTCTTGCGGCACTGACCCCATGGTCCGAGGGCTGCGCCGATGTATACCCAGGCTTTGGACACCGCCGAGGCGCAAAGCAAGCCTGCGGACACGGCCGCGGCGGCGCGGTTTCAGGCGCGGATCGACGCCGAACAGCGTATCGAGCCCCAGGATTTCATGCCCGAGGCCTATCGCCGCACCCTGATCCGCCAGATCAGCCAGCACGCGCATTCCGAAATCGTCGGCATGCTGCCGGAGGGCAACTGGATCACCCGCGCGCCCTCGCTCCGGCGCAAGGCGGCACTGCTCGCCAAGGTCCAGGACGAGGGCGGGCACGGGCTTTATCTCTACGCCGCCGCCGAGACGCTCGGCGTCGCGCGTGAGACGCTGGTCGATCAACTGCTGGCCGGGGCCGCGAAATATTCCTCGATTTTCAACTACCCGACGCTCACCTGGGCGGATATCGGCGCCATCGGCTGGCTGGTCGATGGCGCCGCGATCATGAACCAGATCCCGCTCTGCCGCTGCTCCTATGGTCCTTACGCCCGGGCGATGATCCGGATCTGCAAGGAGGAGAGTTTTCACCAGCGCCAGGGCTTCGAGATCATGCTGACCCTCTGCCGCGGCACCGCGGCACAAAAGGCAATGGCGCAGGACGCGCTCGATCGCTGGTGGTGGCCGGTTTTGATGATGTTCGGCCCGCCGGACGCGCAAAGCCGCCACAGCCAGCACTCTGCGCGCTGGAAGATCAAGCGTTTCTCCAACGACGAACTGCGTCAGAAATTCCTCGACGCGACGGTGCCGCAGGCGCAATTCCTCGGCCTCACCCTCCCCGACCCGGCGCTCGCCTTCGATCCCGAAACCGGCCATTGGCGCGCCGGCCCGATCGACTGGGCGGAGTTCGAGGCGGTGCTCGCCGGAAACGGCCCGTGCAATCGGGAACGCCTGGAGGCGCGGCGCCGCGCCCATGACGAGGGCGGCTGGGTGAGGGAGGCCGCCCGCGCGCACGCCGAAAAGCGGCGCGCGGCGAAGGCACGAGCGGCATGAGCGCGGATCTTTCGCCGCTTTGGGAGGTGTTCATCCGCAGCCGCAACGGGCTCGCCCATCGCCATGCCGGCTCGCTCCACGCCGCCGATGCCGAAATGGCGCTACAGGCGGCACGCGATCTTTTCACCCGCCGCGGCGAGGCGGCCTCGCTCTGGGTGGTGCCGGCCGCCGCCATCATCGCCTCCGACCCCGACGAGGCGGGGATGCTGTTCGAGCCGACCGGGTCGAAAATTTATCGTCATCCGACATTTTACGAGGTGCCCGAGGATGTCGGGCATATGTGAGCAGGCGGTGGGCGGGAAGGTGGGTAGCGCCCTCACCCTGGCGGAGACGCCGCTTCTCTCCCACGTCCTCGCCCGCGCCGATGACGCGCTGATCCTCGGCCATCGCCTCTCGGAATGGACCGGACACGCGCCGCTCCTGGAGGAGGAGCTGGCGCTCGCCAATCTCGCCCTCGATCTGATCGGCCAGGCGCGGCTGCTCTATGAGTATGCCGGCGCAATCGAGGGGGCCGGGCATGGCGAGGACGATTTCGCTTATTTCCGCGACCCGCCGCAATTCCGCAATCTCCTCCTCGTCGAACAGCCGAACGGCGATTTCGCGATGACGATGCTGCGCCATTTCCTCTATGCCGCCTTCGCCGATCCCTATTGGCGGGCGATGGTCGTCGCCGGCGATGCCACACTCGCCGCCATCGCCGCCAAGGCCGAGAAGGAGATGGCCTATCATCTCCGCCACGCCGCCGGCTGGGTGATCCGCCTTGGCGACGGCACGGAGGAAAGCCATCGCCGTCTCGCCGTGGCGCTCGATACGCTCTGGCCGTTCACCGGCGAGATGTTTCTCGCCGATGCCGGCGAGGCGGCGCTGAGTGACGCCGGCACGGTGATCGATCCGGCGGCGCTGCGCCCGCGCTGGGAGGCGACCATCGCGCGGGTTTTCGCCGAAGCCAATCTCACCCGCCCGGGCGGGGAATGGGCGCCGAGCGGCGGACGCGCGGGGCGGCATTCCGAACATCTCGGCCATCTGCTCGCCACCATGCAGCATCTCGCCCGCAGCCATCCGGGAGCGCGGTGGTGAGCGGCGCGGATCTCGCGGCACGGGCGCGGGCGGCGCTGGCGCGGGTCTCGGATCCCGAACTGCCGTTTCTCACGATCGCCGATCTCGGCATTCTGCGCGGCGTCGAGCGCGACGGGGACGGGGTCGAGGTCTCGATCACCCCGACCTATTCCGGCTGCCCGGCGATGGTGGAAATCACCGCCGCTATCCACCGTGCCCTGGATGCGGCCGGGATCGCCTCGGTGCGGGTGCGAACCGTGCTCGCCCCGGCCTGGACGACGGATTGGCTGAGCGAGGAAGGCCGGCGGAAGCTCGCCGCGGCCGGGATCGCGCCACCCTCGCCACGGGCGCCGTCTTGCCCGCGCTGTGCATCCCCGGCGACCGAACTGCTCTCCGCGTTCGGCGCGACGGCGTGCAAGGCGCTATGGCGCTGCACCGCCTGCCGCGAACCCTTCGATGCGTTCAAATGCCACTGATACCAGCCGGTCGAATGGCCGACTCTTCCGACCATTCGACCGGCTGGAATGCGCGCCGGGTTGGCCGGCGGCGGCGCGCGGAATATGACTCGATACCAGCCGATGTTGACCCATACGTCATGGGTCAACATCGCCGGCGGCTGGTATGACCCGCCGCGCCTTCCATCGCCTGGCGCTTCGCGAGGTGCGGCGCGAGACGCCATCCGCGGTTTCGCTCGCCTTTGCCGTCCCGCCGGCGCTGCGGGAAGCGTTCCGCTTCACGCCGGGGCAGTATCTGACGCTCCGCCTCGTCGTGGATGGCGCCGAGATCCGGCGCTCCTATTCGATTTGCAGCGCGCCCGGCGACCGCGAACTCCGCATCGCCGTGAAGCAGGTGCCGGGTGGGGTTTTCTCGACGCTGGCCAATACAAGCCTTGCCGCCGGGGATGAGATCGAGGTGGCGACACCGGCGGGCCGTTTCGGCCTCGCCCCCGAGCCCGGCGCGAGGCGCGTTTTCGCCGCTTTCGCCGCCGGCTCGGGCATCACCCCGATCCTCTCGCAATTGCGCGCGATTTTGGCGCAAGAACCCGAAAGCCGGTTTTTTTTGGCCTACGGCGCCCCGAGCGGCGCCGAGATGATGTTTCGCGACGCATTGTTCGCTCTCAAGAACCGCGCTCCCGGCCGCTTCGCGTTCTTTCCGATCCTGTCGCGTGAGCACCAGGATCTCGATCTCCTCCATGGCCGGCTGGACGCCGAGAAGATCGCCCGCCTGCTCCGCCACGCCATCCCCGCCGCGGCCATCGATCATGCCCTGATCTGCGGCCCGACGGCGATGGCGGAGACGGTGACGGCGGCGCTGCTGGCCGCAGGGATGCCCGAGGCGCGCCTCCGCCGCGAGCGCTTCTCGACGGGCGCCCCTCCGCCGCCGTCACCCGCGGCAGCGTCCGCCGCTATCGCGTCCGCGTGCCGGGCGACGGTGATCATCGACGGCGGCCGCCATTTGATCCCGGTCGCCGCCGGCGAGAGCGTGCTCGCGGCCGGCCTGCGCGCCGGGCTCGATCTCCCTTACGCCTGCCGCGGCGGCATGTGCTGCTCGTGCCGGGCGCGGCTGGTCGCCGGCGAGGCCGATATGGCGGTGAATTATTCGCTGGAGGCGTGGGAACTGGCGGCCGGTTTCGTCCTCACCTGCCAGGCCCAGCCGCGCAGCCCCGAGGTTACGCTCGATTACGACCAGGTGTGACGCCCCGCCCCGATGACGCCCCGGTCATTCTTCCGGTTTGGCCGGAGGGGGCGCGGCGGCTGGCGGGGGTCAGCGCCCGTGCATCGCGGCCGATTGGGCGGCGAGCGCGCGGGCCATGTTGCTCAGCGCTTCCTGGTGCTTGAGATTGTCGATCGCGGCGAAATTGCGGGCGAGTTCCAGGCACATGCGCTGGCGCGGGGTCGCCGCCTGGGCTTCCTCGTCCGGCGCCAGCCCCTCGAAAAACCACGCGATCGGCACCCCGAGCACCCCCGCGATGTCATAGAGCCGGCCGGCCGAGATGCGGTTGAAGCCGCGTTCGTATTTATGCGCCTGCTGGTAGGTGACGCCGATCATCTGGGCGAGCTGCTGCTGCGAGAGGCCGAGCATGGTGCGGCGTTCGCGGATGCGCGCGCCGACATGGCGGTCGGCGAGGCTGGCGCGGCCGGCGGGCCGGCTTTCGCGCGGCGCCGCGTCCCCAAAACCAGCCGCGT
>JAKCCP010000339.1 GCA_021841985.1 Pseudomonadota bacterium
GCGGCTGGGCCGGCGATTCCAGTTTCAGCGCCAGCGGAAAGCCGATGGCGCGCGCCGCCGCCAGCGCCGCTTCAAGGTTTGCGGCGAGCGCGCGCGGGGCAAGCGCGAAACCCGCAGCGGCGAGGGCGTCTTTCGCCTGATATTCCGCGAGCGTGCCGGCATGCCCGGCAAGGGCGCGACACGCCGCCGCGGGTAACCGCCGTGGCGTCGGCGGTACGGGCGCCGGCTTCGGCGGATCGGCGAGGAGGGCGGCCGCGCGCGCCAGCGCCGCGAGATGGGTCAACACCACCGCCCCCGCCTCGGCCAAACCGGCGCGGGCGAAATCGGAAGGCAGGGTGTAGCTGAACAGCAGCACGGGCTTCGCGCGTCGGGCGAGAAGGGAGGCGAGTTCCGGCGGATCGAGCGAGAGCCGCGTCTCGCTCGCCGCCGAGATGGCAACCGCGATGAGATCGATCCCGTCCTCTTCCATCAGTTCGGCGATGGTGCGGGTGAGCCCGCCGTGATACGCCGCCTGGGCGGTGATATCGACGGGATTGGCGGTGGCGCCGTAGGAGGGGATGAAGCCGCGGATGCGTGCCTGCGTCGCCGGGGAGATCTCCGGCATGTCGAGCCCGGCGGCAACCAGGGCATCGGCAAGCCAGGCCCCGGCGCCTCCCGAGACCGTGATGACCCCGGCGCGCCGGCCCGCCGCCCCGGGATTGGTGGCAAAAGCGGCGGCGAGCGCCACCGCCTCGTCGGGATCGCGCGCGGCGATGACGCCGAGGCTGGCAAACGCCGCGTCATAGGCGGCGCGCCAGCCGGCGATGCTCGCGGTATGCGACAGGCTCGCGCGCTGCCCAGCCGCGGTCTGCCCGACCTTCACCGCGATGACTTTCTTGCCATTCTCCGCCGCCCGCCGCGCGGCCGCGCAAAACCCCGCCCCGTCGCGCACGCTCTCGAGAAACAGCAGGATCACCCCGGTTGCCGGATCGGCGGCGAGATGGGCGAAGAAATCGGCCGCCGTGAGGTCCGCCTCGTTGCCGGTGGTGATGACATGGCTGAACGGCAGGCCAAGCGCGCGGCCGCGGTTATAGAGCGCGAAGCCGATACCGCCGCTCTGGGCGATGATGCCGACGCGGCGCGCCCCGGCGATCACCGGGGCGCGATCGGTCGCGCGATCGGTCGCGGGGCTGAAGGTCGCGGCGACCTGATCGATGGCGTTGTAAAACCCTTCCGCGTTCGGCCCCGAGATGCGCATGCCGCTCTGGCGCGCCAGCGCCGCGATCTCGGCCTGGATCGCGCGCCGCGCGCCGCCTTCCTCGGCGAAGCCCGAGGAGATGATCAGCGCGTGCGGAATGCCCAGACCCGCGCACGCCTTGAGCGCCGCCAGCACATGCTCGGCCGGAATGGCGATCAGGGCGAGATCGACGGGTGCCGCAATCGCGGCGAGATCGGGATAGCAGCGCAAGCCCGCGATCTCGGCATAGCTCGGATTGACCGGATAGATGCGCCCCGAATAGCCGTTCTGCCGCAGGTTATGGAGCAGGATGCCACGAATGCGTCCGCGCTCGGGCGAGGCGCCGATGACGGCGATGGATCGCGGGGCGAGAAACCGGGCAAGCGAGGTTCTGGCGTGATCCAATGTCTTCGGTCCCTGATGCCGCCTAACCCGCCGCGGTGATCATCGCCCAGAGCCCGTCACCGCCCGCGGCAACGGCGGCGCGGCCGAGACGCTCGGCCCAGTGGGCCTCCTTGCCGAACTCCTCGCGCCACGACCAGAGCCGCCTTGTGGCGTTCTGCAACGCGAATTCGCGGGTGAAACCGATCGCGCCGTGCACCTGATGAGCCAAGGCGGCAACGCGGCTCGCCGCCTCGCCGGCGCGGAGTTTCGCCGCGGCGATGGCGAGCGGATCCAGCTTTTCAAACGCCGCCGCCGCCATGTCCGCGGCCGCCGCCGCGCTCGCCGTCTCGCCCGCGAGCATGGCGATATTGTGCTGCACGGCCTGGAATTTGCCGATCGGGCGGCCGAACTGCACACGCTCGCCGGCATAGCGCAGCGTCATCGCGAGCACGCTTGCCGCGGCCCCGGCGATCTGCTGGGCGCGGAGTGCGGCTCCGGCGGCGAGCAGGTCGTCGCGTGTGCAGCCGCCTGGCGCCGGGGCAACGTTTTCCGCAACGATCAGACCGTCGAGGACCACATCGTCGCGCGGCTCGCCCGCGAGATTGCGCCCCGCGACGATGCGCTCGGCCGGCACCGCGAGCGCGACCAGCATCGCTTCCCCGTCATGCGTGGTCACCAGCACCAGCGCCGCTGCCTGTCGCGCCCAGGGCACCCGCCGCACCCGTCCGCCGAGGCGCCAGACGGCGCCCGCGCGTTCGAGCGTGACGGCATCGCGCCGGTCGACCGGCGCGACGGTGAGCGGACCCGCGATGGGGGGCAATCCGGCGCGGGCGAGAAAGCGGCGCGCCAGCATGGTCTCGGCGAGCGGGATGGGGGCCGCGAACTGGCCCGCGACGGCGAGCGCGCCGCAGGCTTCCGCGGCGCTGATCCC
>JAKCCP010000082.1 GCA_021841985.1 Pseudomonadota bacterium
GCCGCGGCGCACCGCCCGCCCATGCACCGTGTAAGCGAGTGGGTCGCGCGCGTCATCGGAGACCATGGCCGAGAGCATCAGCGCGAGATCGGGGACGTTGCGCGCCATCGGCCCGAGCACGCCGAGCGGCGACCAGCCGAGGCCGCGCTTTTCGTTGGCGACCAGCCCCGGCGAGGGACGAAACCCGACGATGCCGCAAAATCCCGCCGGGTTGCGCAAACTGCCGCCCATGTCGGACCCCGAGGCCAGCGGCACCATCCCGGTCGCGAGAGCCACCGCCGAGCCGCCGGAGGAGCCGGCGGCGGATTTCATCGGATCGAAGGGGTTGCCGGTCGCGCCATAGACGGCGTTGCGGGTATTCGCGCCGGCGCCCCATTCCGGAGTATTGGTCTTGCCGAGCACGATCGCGCCGGCGGCGCGCAGGGCCGCGACCATGCGGGCATCCTCGGCCGGGACATGGTCGCGATAGATCGGGCTGCCATAGGTGGTGCGGAGATCCGCGGTGTCCTCGAGATCCTTGATCGCGACCGGGAGACCATGCAGCGCCCCCAGCGCCTCGCCGCGCATCACCGCCGCTTCGGCTTCGCGGGCGCGGGCTTGGGCGCGGGCGAAATCGCGCGCGACCATGGCGTTGACGGCGTGATCGACCGCCTTGATCCGCGCGATGCAGCTTTCGGTGAGTTCGACCGGCGAGAGTTTCTTGGCGCCGATCAGCGCCCGGGCTTCGGTTGCCGGGAGGTCGCAGGCTTCGCTCATGTGCTCAATACCCCAATGCCAGCCCGTCCTTGCGCGGATCGGAGGCGCCGATCAGCACACCGCGGGCGCGGTCGATCATGATCGCCTGGCCGCCGCCGAGCGGGCGCTCGATCCGGGTCGGAAGATGGCCCAGCGCCGCGAGACGGGTGGCGAGAGAGTCCGGAATGCCGCGTTCGAGTTCGAGATTCCCCGCTTGCGGGAAAAACCGCGCGAGATCGAGCGCTTCCTGAAGATCGAGGCCATAATCGAACAGATTGCTCAAGAGCAGGCTTTGCCCCATCGGCTGGAAATGCCCGCCCATGACGCCGAACGGCATCACCGCCGCGCCATCCCTGGTCAACATGCCGGGGATGATGGTGTGCATCGGCCGCTTGCCGGGCGCGATGCCATTGGGATGGCCGCGCTGGAGCCGGAAGCCGAGGCCGCGATTATGCAGCATGACCCCGGATTTCGCGGCGAGAATGCCGGACCCGAAGCTCTGATAGAGCGAATTGATCAGGCTACAGGCATTGCCGTCGCGATCGACGACAGAGAGATAGACGGTATCGGGATGGCGCGGGAGTTCGGTCTCGCCCGCCGCCGGCAGATGCGCCATCGCCCGCGCCGGATCGATCAGCGCGCGGAGACCGGCGAGATAGTCGGCGCTGGTCAGATGCGCGACCGGCACATCGGCCTCCGCGGGGTCGGCGAGGAAGGCGTCGCGGTCGCGATAGACCAGCCGCGCCGCCTCGGCATGGCGATGCACGCGCGCGAGGCCGAGCGGTCCCTCGGGGTCGGGGGCGAAGCCGTCGAGGAGGCCCATCAGCATCAGGACCAGGAGGCCGGAGCCGTTGGGCGGGCATTGCCAGATCTCGAAACCGCGCCAGGCGGCGTGGATCGGCGTCACGAATTCCGGCCCGGCGAGGCCGGCGGCGAAATCGCTCATCTCATGCCGCCCGCCATGGGCGCGAAGCGTCGCCACCATGTCCGCGGCGATCTCGCCTTCGTAGAAAGCGCCGGCGCCATGGCGGGCGATGGCGCGCAAGCTCGCGGCCAGCGCCGGCTGGCGGAACAGCGTCCCCGGCGCGGGGGCGGCGCCATCGGGGAGAAAGGCGCTGGCGCCGGTGGTGCGGAGCTTCGCCGCCGCATCCGCCCAATCGGCGGCGACGCGCGGCGCGACCGGATGGCCCTCCTCGGCGAAGCGGATCGCCGGGCGGAGCAGTTCGTCGAGCCCCTTGCGGCCATGGGCGGCGAGCAGCTTTTCCCAGGCGGCGACGGCGCCGGGAATGGTGACCGCGTGGGGGGAGTGATCGGGGAGCGTGGTCAGGTTCTGGCGCTCGAAAAAATCGATGTCGGCTGCCGCCGGGGCGCGGCCGGAGCCGTTCAGCGCCACCACTTTTCCGCCGCCCGCCGGGGCGTAGAGGCAAAAGCAATCGCCGCCGATGCCGGTCGATTGCGGCTCGATCACGCCCAACACGGCGACCGCGGCGATCGCGGCATCGAGCGCATTGCCGCCCGAACGCAAGACGTCGAGGGCGGTGAGGGTCGCGGCCGGCATCGAGGTCGCCGCCATGCCCGAGCCGGCATAGACCGGGCTTCGCCCCGGCAGATGAAAATCGCGCATGCTTTCTCCCTCGCGCACATGGTCGACAATGACGCTATATAAAGCGGGATCGGCGGCGCGGAAACCGGAGCGGAGGATCATGGCCATGAGCGCGACCAGCGAGGATTTCGAACGCATCGACATTCGTCTCGGGACAGTGATCGACGCCAAGCCGTTTCCCG
>JAKCCP010000140.1 GCA_021841985.1 Pseudomonadota bacterium
ATCTGGGCGGGGTGTCCTCGGGCCAGAACAGGAGGCGCGGCAGGGCGCCATTGGTGCCGGCGAGGATGGCGCGGGCGCGGCTATGCTCCAGCGTCACCGGGATGCGGCTGTTGAGATCGGTGATCAGCATCACCCGGGCGCTCCGCGATCCGGTCTCGGTGATGCGCCCGACCAGGCCGCGATCGTCGAGCGCGACCTGGCCCTTGGTGATGCCGTGGCGCGGCCCGACCGCGAGCAGGACCGAATGGGCATAGACGCCGCCGGCATCGGCGACCACGCGGGCGGTGACATAGGCCGCCGCCGGATCCGGGATCCAGTGGAGATTGGCGCGCAGCGTCGCGTTTTCGGCCTCGAGCGCGAGCGCGACCGCCTGCCATTGCCGGAGATGTTCGTTCTCGGCGCGGAGGGCGGCGTTCTCGCCGACCAGGGAGACGAGATGGCCGGCCTCGGCGATCGCGGCGCGGGCGCGGGCGACGGGATTGGCGATGAGGTCGTAGAGCGGCGCCAGCGTGTCACCGAGGCTCGCGCGGGCGCGTTCGGCGAGCAGGGCGTCGGCCTTGCCGAGCAGCAACAGCGCGAAGGCGCCGGCGATCAGCAGCGGCAAAGTGAGCCGCGCCAGCGCCTGGCGCGCGGGAATGGACAGCCGGAGCATTTTGCCTCGCTCTTTCTGGCCTCACCTCTCAGGGGCGCGGAAGCGCAACACTCCCTGATCCATACCCCCTAATACATGGTGGACAAAACATTTCTCAGCCTCTTCATTTCCTCGAGGGCGCGGCCGGTGCCGAGTGCGACGCATTGCAGCGGCTCCTCGGCGACCACCACCGGAAGCCCGGTCGCATCGCGCAGCACCTGATCCAGACGATAGAGCAAAGCGCCGCCGCCGGTCAGCACGATTCCCTTGTCGACGATATCGGCGGCGAGTTCCGGCGGGGTGTTTTCGAGCGCGACCTTCACCGCCTCGACGATGGCGCTGACCGGCTCACTGAGGCTTTCGGCGATCTGGCGCTGGCTGACCAAGACCTCGCGCGGCACGCCGTTCAACAGATCGCGCCCCTTGACCTCGCGATACGTGCCCTCGTCGCCGTCATAGAGCGAACTCGCGGCGCCGATTTCGAGCTTGATCCGCTCGGCCGAGCTTTCGCCGATCAGGAGATTATGGTTGCGGCGGATGTAATTGATGATCGCCTCGTCCATCTTGTCGCCGCCGACGCGGACGCTCCGGGCATAGACGATGCCGCCCAAGGAAATCACCGCGACCTCGGTGGTGCCGCCGCCGATATCGACGATCATGCTGCCCGAGGGCTCGGTCACCGGGAGACCGGCGCCGATCGCCGCCGCCATCGGCTCCTCGATCAGCAAAACCTTGCGGGCGCCGGCGCTTTCCGCGCTCTCCTGGATCGCGCGGCGCTCGACCGCGGTCGAGCCGGAGGGGACGCAGATGATGATCAAGGGACTCGCGAAGCCGCGGCGGTTATGCACCTTGCGGATGAAATGCTTGATCATCTCCTCGGCGACCTCGAAATCGGCGATCACGCCGTCGCGCAAGGGCCGGATCGCGGAGATGTTGCCGGGCGTGCGGCCGAGCATGTGCTTGGCCTCCTCGCCGACCGCGAGCACCTGCTTCTTGCCGCGGACATCGGCGATGGCGACGACGCTCGGCTCATCGAGCACGATGCCGCGGCCCTTGACATAAACCAGCGTGTTGGCGGTGCCGAGATCGATCGCCATGTCGGCCGACATGAAGCCGAGCAGCCGGGAAAACATCGTATGCAAACTCCTGTCAGCCGCGCGTCGGGGCTGCGGAGGGTTAGCCGCCCCAGCGTCGGCAAACAAGGGCGTTCACGAGCGCGCTGGCATGGCTTGCCGAAACCCTCCCATGCCGGCACAACAGTGGTTTGCCACGGAGGGAATAACGAAGCATGAACGACGCAAAACGCCCCCGCCACGCCGCGCGCGCCGCCTTGGCACTCCCCGCCTTGGCACTCCCCGCCTTGGCATTTGGGGCCGTGCTCCTCCTTGCCGCCTGTGGCGATGGCGAATGGGCGAATTTCGAGGGCGGCGATGACGGCGGCCTGGGCGGCATGTTCGATGGCGGCGGCTATGGCGGCTATGGCGGCATGGGCATGGGCATGCCCTATTTCGGCGGCGGCATGCCGTTTTACGGCGGCGGCGATGGCGGCTTCGGCGGCGACGATGATGACTAGGCTCCGTGCCGGCCGCTCTGGCGGCGCGCTCGCCGCCCTGCTCCTCCTCGGCGCCGCGCTCCTCCTCGCCGGCTGCGGCGGCGGTGGGGCGGATGACGGCGGCGCTGGCGGCGGCCTGTTCGGCAGCGACGGCTACGAACAGGGCGGCCCCAGCTATTACGGCATGGGCATGCCCTATTATGGCGGCGGCGTCGGCTGGGGCGGGTTCAATTACGACGAGTAGGGGGAAGTTGTGTCCGGTTCTAAACTATGCTAATTTTAGCATGAGCAAAAAAGGAGACTGCCAAGATAGGCGTTA
>JAKCCP010000360.1 GCA_021841985.1 Pseudomonadota bacterium
CGATCTCCGCTTTCTGCTCCTGTTCTGGGATGCGCTTTACGCAACGCCGGCGCCGCCCTTGCCGGATCCCGACCATGACGCGCTCTGGAATCGCGGCGCCTTCATCGTCACCGGGCCGGGGCATTGCGGGGCGTGCCATACCGCAAAAACCCTGCTCGGCGGTGATGTCGCGGCGCGCGCCTTGCAGGGCGGCGTGGTCGCGGGCTGGGTCGCCCCGGCCCTCGATGGCGATCGCCGCACCGGGCTCGGTGATTGGAGTGAGGCCGAGATCGCCCGGTTTCTCGCCACCGGCTCCGCCCATGGCCAGTTGGCGAGCGGCCCGATGGCGGAGGTGGTGGAAATGTCCGGCGCCCGCATGAGCGAGGCGGATCGGACAGCGATCGCGCATTATCTGAAAAGCTTTCCCGCGCCGCCGCCAGCACCATCTCCCCAACCGCCGGCGGCGGCGATGGCGGCGGGGGAGGGGCTTTATCGCCTTCGCTGCGCGCCTTGCCATGGCGCGAATGGCAAGGGGACGCCCGGGCTTTTCCCGCGCCTCGCCGGCAGCGCCATCGTGCAGGCAGCAAAGCCCGAGACCATCTTGCGCGTGATCCGCGCGGGCGCTCGCGCCGCCGCAACCGAGGCCGCCCCGACCGGCGCCGCCATGCCGGCTTTCGCCGCGCGGCTCGATGACGCCGAAATCGCCGCGATCGCGACCTATATCCGCAATAGTTGGGGCAACGCCGCGCCGGCGGTCTCGGCGCGCGACGTCACGCCTTAGAGTGGAACGTATTTATTTTATGGCGCGCCCGAAGAGATTCGAACTCCTAACCCCCAGATCCGTAGTCTGGTGCTCTATCCAATTGAGCTACGGGCGCGACGCCGGGGGTTTAGCCGATGTCCCCCGTCCCGACAAGGGGCAAGGCCCGATGGCGCTTGGCTCACCCCCCGAGTTTGTCCAATTCGCGCACCACCGCCTCGCCCATCACCTGGGTGCTCACCTTGGCGCAGTTGCGGGCCATGATATCGGCGGTGCGGAGACCGCTCGCGAGGACATGGTTGCAAGCCGCCTCGATCAGCTTCGCTTCTTCTTCCATCGCGAAGGAATAGCGCAGCATCATCGCGAAGCTCAGCATCTGCGCGAGCGGGTTGGCGATGCCCTTGCCGGCGATGTCGGGGGCGCTGCCGTGGATCGGCTCATAGAGCGCGTGGCGGCGGCCTTTCGCGTCGAGCCCGCCGAGCGTCGCCGAGGGCAGCATGCCGAGGCTGCCGGTCAGCATCGAGGCGAGATCGGAGAGCAGATCACCGAACAGGTTGGTGGTGACGATGACGTCGAACTGGCGCGGATTGCGGACCAACTGCATCGCGCAGTTATCGGCATACATATGGGAAAGCTCGACATCGGCGAATTCGCGCTGATGCAGCGCGCTCACCGTCTCGCGCCAGAGCAGGCCGCTTTCCATGACATTGGCTTTTTCGACGCTACAGACGCGCCTCTGGCGGGTCCGCGCCAACTCGAAGGCGACGCGGGCGACGCGCTCGATCTCGTGCGTCGTGTAGGTTTCGGTGTTGAAGCCGCGCTTTTCGCCGTTGGGCAGGGTCTCGATGCCGCGCGGCTCGCCGAAATAGATGCCGCCGGTGCTTTCGCGCACGATCATCAGATCGAGCCCCCGCACCACCTCGGGTTTCAGCGTGCTGGCCTCGACCAGCGGGTCGAACACCACCGCCGGACGCAGATTGGCGAACAGGCCGAGTTCGCGCCGCAGCGTGAGGATGGCGATCTCGGGGCGCATGTCGAAGCCGAGCTTGTCCCATTTCGGCCCGCCCACCGAGCCGAACAGCACCGCGTCCACCTCTTTGGCGCGGGCGATGGTTTCCGGCGCGATGGGCATGCCGCGGGCATCGATCGCGGCGCCGCCGACGAGATCCTCCTCGATGTCGAAATTCACCGCGCGCTTGCGTCTGATCCAGTCGTTCACCCGCCGGACCTCGTGCATGACCTCGGGGCCGATGCCGTCACCGGGAAGGATCAGCAAGGTCTTATTGGCGGCCATCGGATGTTTCCCCTATGCGAGCGCGATTTTGGGCAGCCAAGGCTGCGAGGCGGCGCGTTTTTGCTCGAAAGCATCGATCGCGCCGACATGGGCCATGGTCTGGCCGATATCATCGAGGCCGTTTTGCAGCAGATGCTTGCGGAACGGGTCGATCTCGAACGCCACCGCCTCGCCGTTCGGGCGCACCACCACCTGGCGGGCGAGATCGATGGTGAGGCGGGCATTGTCGCCCTGGCGCACATCTTCCATCAGCGCATCGCATATCTCGCGCGGCAGGCGGATCGGCAGGATGCCGTTCTTGAAGCAGTTATTGTGGAAAATATCGGCGAAATCGGGCGCGATCACGGCGCGGATGCCGAAATCGAGCAGCGCCCAGGGCGCGTGCTCGCGCGATGAGCCGCAGCCGAAATTCTCATGCGCGATGAGAATTTGCGCGCCTCGGTAAGGCGCGCGGTTGAGCACGAAATCGGGCCGCTCGGCGCCCTGCTCGTCATAGCGGAGGGTGTCGAAGAGATGCACGCCGAGCCCGCTGCGGCGGATGGTTTTCAGAAACCGCGCCGGGATGATCTTGTCGGTATCGACATTGGCGAGCGGCAAGGGGGCGGCGATCGCCGTCAGCGTGGTGAATTTTTCCATCACATGAACTCTCGCGCATCGGCCAGACGCCCGGCGATCGCCGCCGCCGCCGCCATCGCCGGGGAAACCAGATGGGTGCGTCCGCCGGGGCCCTGGCGGCCCTCGAAATTGCGGTTGGAGGTGCTCGCCGCGCGCTGGCCCGGCGTGAGCTTGTCGGGGTTCATCCCGAGACACATCGAGCAGCCCGGCTCGCGCCATTCGAACCCGGCCTCGACCAGGATGCGATCCAGCCCCTCGGCCTCGGCCTGTTTCTTGACGAGACCCGAGCCGGGGACGACCAGCGCCCGCACGCCCTCGGCGACGCGGCGGCCGCGGGCGATGGCGGCGGCGGTGCGGATATCCTCGATGCGGCCGTTGGTGCAGCTCCCGATGAACACGACATCGACCGGGATTTCGGCGAGTTTCTGTCCCGGCCGCAACCCCATGTAGGCGAGCATGCGCGCGATCTCGGCGCGCTTGGCGGGATCGGGCTCGGCCTCCGGGTCGGGGACGGCACCGGTGATCGGGGCGACGCGCTCGGGGCTGGTGCCCCAGGTGACCATCGGCGCGATGGCGGCCGCGTCGAGCCGCACCGTTTTGTCGTAAGCGGCGCCGCGATCGGAGGCGAGGCTCCGCCAATAGCTCACCGCGGCCGCGAAATCGGCGCCCTCGGGGGCGTAGGGCCGGCCCTTGATCCAGTCGAACGTGGTCTCGTCCGGGGCGATCAGGCCGGCGCGCGCCCCGGCCTCGATCGCCATGTTGCAGACCGTCATGCGCCCGGCCATGTCGAGCGCGCGGATCGCCGCGCCGGTGAATTCGATGACATGGCCGGTGCCACCGGCGGTGCCGATCTCACCGATGATGGCGAGGATGATGTCCTTCGCGCTGGTGCCGGCGGGCGCCCGCCCGGCGACCTCGATCCGCATGTTCCTCGCCCGCTTCTGGAGCAGGGTCTGCGTCGCCAGCACGTGCTCGACCTCGGAGGTGCCGATCCCGAAGGCGAGCGCCCCGAGCGCGCCATGCGTCGAGGTGTGGCTGTCGCCGCAGACGATGGTCATGCCGGGCAGGCTGATCCCCTGCTCGGGGCCGATGATGTGGACGATGCCCTGGCGCTCGTCGAGCACCGGGAAATAGGGCACGCCGAAGGCGGCGACGTTCTGCTCCAGGGTTTCGACCTGGAGGCGGCTCTCGGGTTCGGTGATGCCGCCGCCGCGGCCCGAGGTCGGGATGTTATGATCGGCGACCGCGATCGTCGCCTCCGGCCGGCGCACCCGGCGCCCGGCGGCGCGCAACCCCTCGAAGGCCTGCGGGCTGGTCACCTCATGGACGAGATGGCGGTCGATATAAAGGAGGCAGGTGCCGTCCGGAAGCTGCTCGACCACATGGGCGTCCCAGATCTTGTCGAACAGGGTGCGCGGTCCGGACATGCGATGGCTCCTTTATTCGGCGGCGTCGTGCTGCGTCGGCGCGGCTTCGGCGGTGACGGTCCCCATGGTGACGGCGCGGGCCTTCTCGGCGATGCGCGCGGACTTGCCGGAGCGGCCACGGAGATAATAGAGCTTCGCCCGCCGCACATCGCCGCGCCGCACCACCTGGATGTCGGCGATGCTCGGCGCATAAAGCGGGAACACCCGTTCCACCCCCTCGCCGTAGCTGATCTTGCGCACCGTGAAATTGCTGTTGAGGCCCTTGTTGGAGCGGGCGATGCACACCCCCTCGAACGCCTGGGTGCGCGAGCGCTCGCCCTCCACCACCTTGACCGAGACGCGGAGCGTATCGCCGGGGGCGAATTCCGGCACCGGGCGGGCGGTGGTGAGGCGGGCCATCTGCTCGGCCTCGAATTGCTGGATGATGTTCATGGGGGAGATCCTTCTCAGTGAACTTTTCTTACGGCGCGTTATCCGCACTGGCAACTGGTTGTGATGGCGTGAGATCGGCTTGGCGCTGATATGCCAGCCAAAGATCGGGGCGGCGGGTTTGCGTCGCCCGCTCGGCCGCCTCGCGACGCCAAGCGGCGATCGCCGCGTGATCGCCGGACAGCAGCGCCGCCGGCACCGCCCTACCCTGCCACGCGGCGGGGCGGGTGTAATGGGGATATTCGAGCAGCGGCCCGGAGAAACTCTCCTCACGCGCGCTTTCCGCCGCCCCCATGACGCCGGGGAGCAGCCGGACCACGGCATCGAGCACCACCATCGCCGCGATCTCGCCGCCGGCGAGCACGTAATCGCCGATGCTGACCTCGCGCATGCCGCGCGCCTCGATCACCCGCTGGTCGATCCCCTCATAGCGGCCGGAGAGCAGGATCAGCCCCGATCCGGCGGCGAAATCGCGCGCCAGGTCTTGCGAAAACCGCTCGCCGCGCGGCGAGAGGCAGAGGATCGGCCGGCCATCGGCCACCGCGCCGACGGCGCGATCGACGACATCGGCGCGCAGCACCATGCCGGCGCCGCCGCCGAAGGGCGTGTCATCGACGCTGCGATGGCGGTCCTCGGCGAAAGCGCGGATGTCCCGCGCGCCGATCTGCCAGAGCCCGCGCGCGAGCGCCCGCCCGGCGAGCGAAAACGCGAGCGGCCCGGGAAACATCTCCGGGAACAGGGTGAGGATATCGGCGCGCCAGGTCATGCGCCGGCCTCGTTCCGCGGCGGCGCTTCGCGCTCGAGCGGCGGGATGACGACGAGATGCCCGGATTCGAGATCGATCTCGGGCACCGCGGCGCGGGTGAAGGGGACGAGCAGCGGCGCCGCCCCCGGACGCTCGATCTCGAGGCTGGCGCCGGCGCCATAATCATGCACGGCGAGCACCCGCCCGCGCGCCCCTTCCGGCAGGACGGCGGCGAGGCCGATGAGATCGGCGAGATAAAACTCGTCCGCGTCCGGCGGCGGCAAGGCGGCGCGGTCGAGATAGAGGCGACGGTTGGTCAGCCGCGCGGCCTGGTCGCGGTCGCGGAGTTCGGCCCAGGCGCCATCCCGCCAGAGCGCGAGAGCGGCGATGCCGGCGCCGCGCCAGGCGAGCCGGTAGCGGCCACCGGCCTCGTCGTGCAACGGGCCATAGGCGGTGAGTGACGCCGGCTCGGCGGCATGGCTGGTGACCCGCACCAGCCCGCGCACGCCATGCGGCCGCCCGATCACCCCCACGAGAATGCGCCCTTTCGTCATTGGAACCCGATCGCCGCCGTGCTTACGCCGCCGCGTTTACGCCGAGGCTTCGGCCTTGGCGCGTTCCTGCGCCTTCTTCTTCGGCGCCGATTTCACCGGCTGCTCGCGCCAGGCCGGCATCGGCGCGATCCCGGCGCGGCCGAGAAACCGTGCCACGCGATCGGTCGCGACCGCGCCCTGGCCGAGCCAGTGCTGGATGCGTTCGGAGACGAGGCGTACCCGGTCCTCGTGGTCGGCGGGCAGCATCGGGTTGTAGCTCCCGAGTTTTTCCAGGAACCGGCCGTCGCGCGGGCTGCGGCTGTCGGCGAGCACGATATGATAGTAGGGGCGCTTTTTCGCGCCGGCGCGGGCGAGGCGGATTTTGAGGCTCATGTCGGAATTGGCTCCTTTGCGGGAAAAATCAGAATGGACCCCGGCGACCGGGCAGCAACGCGGCGAGGCCATGCCGCATCAGCCCCTTCTGGCCGAGCTTGTTCATGCGTTTGATCATGCCGGCCATGTCGTCATACTGTTTGAGCAGGCGGTTGACGTCCTGCACCGAGGTGCCGGAGCCGGCGGCGATGCGCTTCTTGCGGCTCGCCTTGAGGATGTCGGGCTGGCGCCGTTCGCTCCGCGTCATCGAGGAGATGATCGCCGCCTGGCGTTTGAAGACGGATTTGTCGAGCTTCGATTCGTCGACCTGGGCGAGAAGTTTCCCCGCCCCCGGCAGCATCCCGAGAATGCCGGAAAGCGAGCCCATGCGCCCGATCTGGCGCAACTGGGCGGCGTAATCCTCGAGATCGAAGCGGCCCTTGGCGATCTTGGCGGCGAGTTTTTCCGCCTCTTCCTGCTCGATGGTCTCGGACGCGCGCTCGACGAGGCCGACCACGTCGCCCATGCCGAGAATACGCGAGGCGACCCGCTCGGGATGGAATTCCTCCAGCGCGTCGAGCTTTTCGCCGACCCCGATGAGCTTGATCGGCGCCCCGGTGACGGCGCGCATGGAAAGCGCCGCGCCCCCGCGGGCATCGCCATCCATGCGGGTGAGCACGATGCCGGTGACGCCGAGCGCCTCGTTGAAGGCGCGCGCGGTGTTGACCGCGTCCTGCCCGGTCATCGCATCGACGACGAGGAGGGTCTCGGCCGGGCTGGTCGCGGCGCGGATCGCCTGCACCTCCGCCATCAGCTCGGCATCGATCGAGAGCCGCCCGGCGGTATCGAGGATGACGATGTCGAACCCCTCCCGCCGCCCGGTCTCCAACGCCCGCCGGGCGATGGTGAGCGGGGTCTCGCCGGCGACGATGGGAAGGGAGGGAACCTCCGCGGCTTTGGCGAGCTGCGCGAGCTGCAATTGCGCCGCCGGGCGCTGCGTGTCGAGGCTCGCGAGCAGGACGCGCTTGCGCTCGCGCTTGGCGAGCCGGAGCGCGAGCTTGCCCGCGGTGGTGGTCTTGCCCGAGCCCTGCAGCCCGACCATCAGGATCGGCACCGGCGCCGGATGGTTGAGATCGAGCGTCGCCGTGCCTTCGCCGCCGAGATGCTCGACGAGGACATCATTGACGATCTTGATGACCTGCTGGCCGGGGGCGACGGCGCGAATGACCTCGGCGCCGATGGCGCGGTCGCGCACCCCGGCGATGAAGGTCTTGACCACCGGCAGCGCGACGTCGGCCTCCAGCAGCGCCAGCCGCACCTCGCGGAGCGCCTCGCCGACATCGACCTCGTTCAGCGTGCCACGCTGGCGCAGCCGGTCGAAAACCGCGGTCAGCTTGCCGGAGAGGGTGTCGAACATCATAAATCCCGAACGCAAAACGCGCCGCTGCGCGAACCCTCGCGAAGCGGCGATGCCCCCCGAAGGGGCGCGAGGTTCTGCGCCCGCGGCAGGCGATTTGTCAAGCCGATAGCCGAAGCCGGGGAAAGCGGTTCTTTTTAAAAAAAGAACCAAACATTTTTCCCGTTGGGCAGCGCCTGTTGCCGGAGATCATATATGGACCTCGGCCACCCATGCCCAGCCTAGCCGCCATGACCTTCTCGCTACCGGCGCTGCGGCCACAAGGGCGCCGACGCGGGTCGGAATCACACGCGAAAACAAAGATGGCGAGGCGCGGTCAGCCTTCCTGGGCGGCGGCGGCGAGACTCGCCTCCAGCGGATCGACGGGTTGTTCGCCGGTGCCGGGCGGGGCCTCCGCCTCCTCGGTCTCGCTTCCGAACGGGCGCCGCGGCGGCTGATTATGCGGGCCGTTCTGCTGCGCCGCCTGGGTCATGGCGTTGAGGATGCGGAAATAATGCTCGCCGTACTGGAAATAGCTCTCGGCCATCACCCGGTCGCCGGCGCTGGCCGCGTCGCGGCCGAGCTGGATATATTTCTCGTGGAGCTGCTGTGCCGTGCCGCGCACCCGGAGATCCGGCCCGTTGCTGTCAAAGACGTGGTTGCGATTGAGCGGCACACCGCCTTGGTGATGCCGGACCACACCGCCATTGCCATTGCCATTGCCGCGGTGATTGCGCCCGCGCATCCGTTTGATATTCATACCGACATCATGCTTTCCTGTTCACGCGCCCGGCGTGCCAGCCACCAGGCCGCACGCCGCCGCCGCACACGGCCCATCAGAAGACCCCATCGACTTGGCTTCCACACCGCTTCCATGGCGACGGCCGGCAGAGCGAAACGATTTCGGTCTGATTACGGCGATCCGTAGCCACAGCGACAGAGCGGCCGAAACGGCGCGCCCGCGTGCGATGCCGCGGCAAATTACCCGCCTCCTCGCGCGGCGCCAATAGATTTTTTTCGCCGCCCCCTCATTTTTCCGCGCATTGCGGCTATTCGGCCACGCCCGGCGCCAAAACCAGGGCCCGCGGGATGCCGCCGAGATCTGGCGCGAGGGCGCGCACCGCGAGTCCCCGCGCCGCCGCCAGCGCCGCGGCCGCGCCCGCCTGCCCGGCGCCGAGTTCGAGGATCGCAACCCCGCCCGGCGCCAGCAGAAGCGGCAGATCGGCGATCACCGCGCGATAGGCGTCGAGCCCGTCGGCGCCGCCATCCAGCGCCGCCCGCGGCTCGAAACGCGCGACCTCCGGGGCCAGGCCGGCGATCGCGCCGCTCTCGATATAGGGCGGGTTGCAGAGAACGAGATCAAATCCGCCACGCAACGCGCGTGCCCAATCGCCGCACAGGAAAGCCGCCCGTCCAGCGAGATCGAGGGTGGCGGCATTGGCGCAGGCGGTCGCCAGCGCGCCCGGCGAGAGATCGACGCCAACCCCGAAAGCGGCCGGAAATTCGTGCAAGGCGGCGAGCAGCAGGCAGCCGCTGCCGGTGCCGAGATCGAGCACGCGCCGCACCGCCCGGCGATCGGGCGACGCCGCCAGCGCCGCGGTGATCAGGGTTTCGCTGTCCGGGCGCGGGATCAGCGTCGCCGGCGAGACCGCGAAGGAAAGCCCCCAGAATTCGCGCCGGCCGAGAATCTGGGCGAGCGGCTCATGCCCGGCGCGGCGGGCGAGCAAGGCGGGAAAGCCGGGCGCGGCGAGGGCGAGGGCGAGCGGCGCCGCGCGCTCGCGGATCAGGGTCACTTGGTCGCAGCCGAGCGCATGGCCGAGCAGCAGACGGGCCTCCAGCGCCGGGCTCTCGATCCCCGCCGCCGCGAGCCGCGTCGCCGCCGCGGCGAGAACCTGGACGAGCGGCGGATCAGTTCCCGCCGCCGCCTCCCGACGGGGCCAATTTCTCGTGGATCTTGTTGCCCCATTCATCGAGCTTCTCGCCGGTCTTGCGCGCCGCCTTGTCGAGGGCGGAGCCGGTTTTCGCGGCGGCCTTGCCAACCGCCCGGCTGGCATCATTGCCCCATTCATCGAGCTTCTGCCCGGCCTTCTGCATCGGCCCGTCATCGGCGCGGGGCGCGTGCAGCGGCAACAGAAGGCCCGGGATCAGGGCCACGAGCGGCCACAGCCTGGATCTGCTCATCGCAAGCCTCCTCGATCGCTCTCCTGCAGCAAGGCGCCGGCACCATCCGCCGCCAGCGACGCCGTGAACGGAACGGCGTCGGACGCTGCCGGCTCGTCCTCCTGGTCGCGGGCGAGATAATGGCTGAGCACCTCGCCCGGCGCGCCGTCTTCCACGACGCGGCCCTTTTCCAGCCAGATCACCCGGTTACACCAGCGCGCCACGATCTGATGAACATGGCTCGACAGCACCAGGATTTCGGCGCCGCGCACCAGGGTTTCAAGGCGTACCCGCGCCTTGTCCATGAATCCGGCATCGCCGGCGAGGAACCATTCATCCATCATCAGCACCTCGGGATGGATGGCGGTCGCGAGCGCGAAGCCGAGCCGCACCACCATGCCCGAGCTGTAGGTGCGCACGGGCAGGTCGACGAACTCGTCGAGCGCGGCGAAATCGCGCACATCCTCCTCGAGCCGCCTTATCGCCGCCCGGCCGAGCCCCGCGAAGAGGCCGCGGAGCGCGATGTTTTCGCGCCCGGTAAGATCGGGATTCATGCCGAGATTGGGATCGAGCAGCGCGTTGAGGCTGCCGCAAACGCGGACATGGCCGCGCACCGGCTCGTAAATCCCGGCGAGCGTGCGGAGCAGCGTGGTCTTGCCGGCGCCGTTGCTGCCGACGAGGCCGAGCCGGTCGCCGGCGGCGAGATGAAAGGAAACGTCGCGCAGGCCCTGCACGACGACGCGCTTTTGCGCGTCCTTGCCGATTCGCCCGCCGGAAGCGGCCGCGAACATGGCCCGCTTCAGGCTGCGGGCGCTGCCGTGATAGAGTGGAAAATCGACCGAGACATGATCGGCGTCGATGGTTGCCATGGGCTCAGACCCAAAACGCCAGGCGGCCGCGCACGCGCACGAACAGCAGCCAGGACAGCACCACCAGCAGCGCCGAATAGCCGAGCGCCGAGCCCCAGACGATCCCCCCCGGAATTTCGCCGAGCAGCGGCGCGCGGACGATTTCAAAAAGCGTGTAGAACGGGTTGAGGGGCAGGAAGCGGGCGCCGTGATGGATCAGCTCGGGGCGCCAGATCACCGGACTGATGAAAAACGCGATCTGCATGACGCTGCCGACGATCGGCGGGATGTCGCGGAAGCGGGCGCAGAGCGCGGCGAGCGTCATCGTGATCGCCAGCGAATCGACCAGCCAGAGCAGCAATCCCGGCAGCGCGATCAGCCCGCGATAGCCGGGCCAGGTGTCGAAGATCGCGAACACCACCGCGATCACGATGATGTTATGGGCGAGCACGATCAGATTGCGCAAAACGATCCGCCCGCCATAGAGGCTGAACGGCATGCGAATGGCGCGGATCATCGCGTCGTTCTGGGTGAAGCCGAGACAGGCCTCGGCCACCAGGGTCTGCAGATAGCCCCACAGCACCAGCGAGAGGGCGAGAAAGGGGAGATAATCGTGCAGCACCATCTTGAACAGCGTCGAATAAAGAAAGCCGAGCGCCGCCACCATCACCGCGGTCGAGAGGGTGAGCCATAGCGGCCCGAGCATCGAGCCGCGATAGCGCCCCTTCACATCGAGCCAGGCGAGGGTCGCGCCGAGCCGCCACAGCCGGCCGGCCTCGGCGAAATCGGCGACCGCCTGACGCTGACGGCCGGAAAACCCGAGCCCGGCGACGAGATCGAGCATCGTATCGCCGGCGGTTTTCAGACGCAGCGCCACCGGTGGTGCAGCCAGATCGGGATCACCAGGGTTCATGCGGCTCGCGGCATAGCCCAGACGGCCGGCGAGGGCAATCGCCGCCCCGCCTGCCCCGGCTTGCCGGCCTCAGCCATAAATCGGCGCCAGCCGCGTGCGGTCGCCGCGGATGATGGCGACGCGCTGGCCGGGGCGGAAATTATTCTCGTTGGTCTGCACCACGGAAATGGTCTGCCCGTCATCCTGGCGGATGATGAACTCGACCGCGTTGCCCTTGCTCAACTCGCTTTCGGCGGTATTGCCGACGAGGCCGCCGAGCAGCGCGCCGCCGACGGCGCCGAGCAGATTGCCGCGGAAGCTGTTGCCGCCGATGAAGCTGCCGGCGACGCCGCCGAGCGCCGCGCCGCCGACGGTGCCGACCCCGCTATCGCCGCCCTGGACGACGACATTGCGCATCGAGATGATGGTGCCATAGGTGACGGCGGCGGTGCGGCCGACACCGTAGCCGCTATACGTGCTATTGGCGGGCGTGCCGGTGCAGGCCGCGACCGCGACCAGCCCGCAAAGCGCAAGCGCCGCGACCGCCAACCGCCACGCCAGATCCGGGAATTTGCGCATGATGTCCGACCATGACTGGGTTCGTCACCACTGCACATAGAGGCAATCGGCGGCGAATTCCAGAGACCGGACGCGACGAACCCGACGCGCGCGCATCTTATTGTCGTGCGCGTCATTGTCGTGCGCGCAGTTCGGCGATCAGGGTGGCGAGCCTGGCCGCGGTTGCCGGCGGGGTCGCGTCGCTGGTGTCGATGCTGAGATCGGCCTTGGCGTAAAGCGGCGTGCGGCTCGCGAGAATGGCGTGGAGATCGCTCATCGCCCGGCGGGTGTCATCCATCGGCCGGAAATCACCCTGAGCGATCACCCGTTGCATATGCAACTCCGGGGTCGCGCGCACCCAGACGGTGAGGCAGTGGCGGAGCAGCAGCTCGAAGGTCGCCGGCTCGGTCACCAGGCTGCCGCCGGTCGCGATCACCATCGCCTCGCCGGCGGCGATCAGGCGGACGAGGGCGGCGCGCTCCAGCCGGCGATAGCCGGCCTGGCCGTGAAGCTCGAAAATTTCCGCGAGACTCATTTCGCCCTCGCGCGCGATCTCGCGGTCGAGTTCGACGAAGCGCCCGCCGAGATGGTCGGCGAGGAGCGGCCCGAGCGTCGATTTGCCGCCGCCGCGCAAACCGATCAAGGCGACCCGCGCCGCCCGCCCCGGCGCCGCAAGGCGCGGGAAATGCGCCGTGATGAGCTGGCGCGC